>NZ_JBNDHT010000170.1:0-12931 GCF_056755115.1 Rhizobium sp. SVR5-2C
CTATAATGGCAAGGAACGTGCAGTCGAGCTTGGTATCCTGCACGATGCCGATGACCGCCTGGCAGAGCGGATGCTGGCAACTGCAGCCGACGCGCCGCTCTACAGAACCGAAAGAAACGAGCCGTATGGCCCTCAGGACGGCGTGACGCACACGCTGATCCTGCACGGGCTTTCCAACGGGCTTCGTAATGTAATGATCGAGATCCGCAACGATCTCATCAGTGACGATGCCGGCCAAGGGGTCATGGCCGACTATCTGACAGGGCTGCTTCAGCAAAGTCTGGAAGCCTGAATATAAAGAGAAGACCCCAGGGAGCAGTCTAACTGCGATTTGCACGTGGCGAACACGCCGCGGGCAACTTGGCATTGATCAACCGCAATCCCGCGGCTGATCGCTAAAACAGGGGGAAGTCATGTCGGATTATACCGAACTTGATAAAAAGCAGGATATGAGCGTCCTGCATTCCATGGGCTATGCCCAGGAACTGGAAAGGCGGATGAGTGCATTCTCGAACTTCGCCGTTTCCTTCTCGATCATCTGCATTCTTTCGGGCGGCATCAACTCGCTCGCGCAGGCGACTGCCGGGGCGGGCGGCGCCGCGATCGGCATCGGCTGGCCGCTCGGCTGCTTCATCTCGCTCGTCTTCGCCGTTGCGATGGCGCAGATCGGCTCCGCCTATCCAACCGCGGGCGGTCTTTATCATTGGGGTTCCATCCTCGGCAACCGCTTCACCGGCTGGGTGACCGCATGGTTCAACCTGCTCGGTCTCGTGACCGTTCTCGGCGCCATTAACGTCGGTACCTATTATTTCTTCATGGGTTCCTTCGGCACGCCTTATTTCGGCCTGGCGGACACGACCTTCGTTCGTATCGTCTTCCTGGTCATCATTACCGGTGCGCAGGCGCTGGTGAACCACATGGGCATTGGCTTGACCGCCAAGCTGACGGACTTTTCGGGCTACCTCATCTTCGCGACCGCGATCGTGCTTGCGGCGGTTTGCCTGTTGGCGGCTCCGTCCTACGAGTTCGGCCGTCTCTTCACCTTCGCCAACTATTCGGGTGAAGCGGGCGGCAATGTCTGGCCCGCCACCTCCGGCCTCTGGGTCTTCCTGCTCGGTCTGCTGCTGCCGATCTACACGATCACCGGCTATGACGCATCGGCTCACACGTCGGAAGAAACCGTCAAGGCTGCCCATTCCGTTCCGCGCGGCATGGTCTCCTCGGTTCTGTGGTCGGCGCTCTTCGGCTACATCATGCTTTGCGCATTCGTTCTGATGCTGCCCAGCATGGACGAAGCCGCCAAGCAGGGCTGGAACGTGTTCTTCTGGGCGATGGACAGTCAGGTCAACCCATTGGTCAAGGACCTCCTTTACCTCGCAATCCTGGTCAGCCAGTGGTTGTGCGGCCTAGCGACGGTGACCTCCGTATCGCGGATGATCTTCGCCTTCTCGCGTGACGGCGGTCTGCCGGCATCCAGGGCGTTGTCGAGGGTCAGCCCAAAACACCGCACGCCCGTCGCGGCGATCTGGACGGGCTCAATCCTTGCGGTTCTGTTCGTTTGGGGTTCGTCGCTCGTCTCGATCGGCGAAACGCCGGTTTACACGATCGTCGTGTCGTGCACCGTCATCTTCCTCTTCTTCTCCTTCGCGATCCCGATCACGCTCGGCCTGTTCGCCTGGGGCACGTCGAAGTGGGACAAGATGGGTCCGTGGAACCTCGGCGAGGGGATGTTCAAGCTCTTTGCCGTGCTCTCGATCATCGCAATGGTGCTGATTTTCGTTCTCGGAATCCAGCCGCCGAATGATTGGGCGCTTTACATCACCGTCGGCTTCCTCGTTCTGACCGCCATCATCTGGTTCGGGTTCGAGAGCCGCCGTTTCAAGGGCCCGCCGATCGGCGAGGAAGTGGCACGCCGCCAGGCTGAAATCGCCGCCGCTGAGAAGGCTGTCGGCGAGGTGTAAAAAACTGAGGCTTCCCTCTCAACCGGCGGGGCTGCAGTCCAAGCAGCCCCGCCGATAGTTCAACGAAGAAGTTTTTCCGGCCGCCATGCCCGGGCATGGCGTTTCGTTGTTCCGAGCGCAATTCAAGGTTCAGGCGGATAAATTATGAGCAGCTATACTCTCGACGATCTCAAGCAGGATGTAGCCGATGGGCGCATCGACACGGTTATCGCGTGCCAGGTGGATATGCAGGGCCGGCTGATGGGCAAGCGCTTCCAGGCGGAATACTTCATCGAAAGCGCCTGGAAGG
The DNA here is from genome assembly GCF_056755115.1 of Rhizobium sp. SVR5-2C. Taxonomy (NCBI): domain Bacteria; kingdom Pseudomonadati; phylum Pseudomonadota; class Alphaproteobacteria; order Hyphomicrobiales; family Rhizobiaceae; genus Rhizobium; species Rhizobium sp. SVR5-2C. Next base: position 2,251 of record NZ_JBNDHT010000170.1, read on the forward strand.
AAACGCATAGCTGCAACTATCTGCAGGCGACCGACATGGAGATGGAAACCGTCTCCGGCTACAAGGCGACGAGCTGGGAAAAAGGCTATGGCGACTATACCATGAAGCCGGACCTTGCCACGCTTCGCTGCATTCCGTGGCTGGAGGGGACGGCGCTGGTGCTCTGCGACGTGCTCGACCATCACACGCACGAGGAGGTGCCGCATTCGCCGCGCGCGATCCTGAAGAAGCAGGTCAAGCGCCTCGAGGCCATGGGCATGAAGGCCTTCATGGCCTCCGAACTCGAATTCTTCCTGTTCGACCAGACCTATGAATCGGCCCATGCTTCGGCCTATCGCAATCTGAAGCTCGCCAGCCCCTACAATGAAGACTACCACATCTTCCAGACCACGAAGGAAGAGGATGTGATGCGGGCGATCCGCACCGGCCTGCAGGGGGCCGGCATTCCGGTCGAAAATTCCAAGGGCGAGGCTTCGGCAGGGCAGGAAGAAATCAACGTCCGTTACGCTGACGCCCTGACCATGGCCGACCGGCACGCCATCATCAAGAACGGCTGCAAGGAGATTGCCTGGTCGAAGGGCAAGGCGATCACCTTCCTCGCCAAGTGGAGCTACACGTCCGCCGGTAGCTCTTCGCATGTCCATCAGTCGCTGTGGAGCGCTGACGGCAAGACGCCGCTTTTCTTTGACGAGAAGGGCAAGTACGGCATGTCGCCGCTGATGCAGAACTATGTCGCCGGTCTTCTGGCTCATGCCAGCGAAATCACCTATTTCCTGGCGCCGTACATCAACTCCTACAAGCGCTTCATGGCCGGCACCTTCGCGCCGACCAAAGCCATCTGGAGCAAGGATAACCGTACGGCGGGCTATCGTCTCTGCGGCGACGATACGAAGGCGATCCGCATCGAGTGCCGCGTCGGCGGCTCCGATCTCAACCCCTATCTCGCCTTTGCCGCACTGCTTGCCGCCGGCATCGACGGCATCGAAAACAAGCTTGAACTTGAAGCGCCCTTCGTGGGAGATGCGTACGGCGCACGCGAGGTCCGCGAGATTCCGCGCACGCTTCGCGCGGCAACGGTCGCCATGACGAAGTCGGAGATGCTGCGCAGCGCCTTCGGCGACGACGTGATCGATCACTATACCCGCGCCGCCGAATGGGAGCAGGAAGAATACGACCGGCGCGTGACGGACTGGGAAGTGGCGCGCGGTTTCGAGAGAGCGTGACGTTGACATTATTGCAACACGATGAGAGCGTTGCGATGGTTTAGTTGCGAGGTGTTGTGACTATGGAGAAGAAATTTCCCATTAACACGGAATGGTTCCGGCTCAAACTTCGTGAAAAGGGTCGGTCAGCAAGCGCCTTAGCTGCGTTTTTGGGGCTTGATAAGTCTGCTGTGTCGCGACTGCTGAATGGCGTTCGCAATGTATCGGCTGAAGAACAAGACAAGATTGCGCAGTTCCTGGGAGTGGATGTCGCGGAGGTTGCCATGCATAGGCGTGGCAAGCAGACTGGCTTTGCGGAGAAGAAGCAGGAGGCTTATGTGCAGGATCTCCGCCGGTCAGCTCTCGAACCTCCCGTGGACATGTTCACGGAGGCCGATATCATCCACAAGGACGGCAAGCGCTGGATGGAAGCTCCGGACGGCACACTGATCGAACTGCATCCGGCATTTGGATGCATGAAAGGAACGATCACGGTCATGCCGGGTGTTGACCTGACAGCGCCGATGGATTGGGACGAAGAATGGGGCGAAAAGCTCTACAATGAGTAGTCCATACCTTCTGGATACTTGTGCGGTGATCTGGATAACTCAAAACGAGGCTTTGGCGTTGAGTGCCGTCGCGGCGCTCTCCGATTGCAGAGCCCGCAGCGTTCCGGTCTTCGTTTCCGCAGTGACGGCGTGGGAGATGGCAATGCTATTAATGCGGCGCCGAATTCGTGAGACTCGGGAAGCGAAACGCTGGTACGACGATTTCAGGCATGAAGCGCAGGTGGGCGAACAACCTGTTACGGCCGATGTCTTTATTGCTTCCTGCGCGCTGCCGCAGCCTATTCACAAAGACCCGATTGATCGCATCCTAATTGCCACCGCACGCGAGCACGACCTGACCATCATTACTCGCGACAGAGCTATCCTCGCCTATGGCGCCGCGGGCCACGTGAAAACCCTGGCCTGTTAAAAATCGGAGTGAGATTGAATGACAATGATCCAATGCATATCACCGGTCGATGGATCGGTTTACGCAGAACGCCAGGCGCTTTCGCTGGAGGCGGCCAAGGAGGCCGTCGCCCGCGCCCGCAAGGCGCAGAAGGCCTGGGCAAAACGGCCGCTCGAAGAGCGCGTCCAACTGGTGCTCAAGGGTGTTGCGCGGCTCAATGAAATGTCCGACGTCGTCGTGCCGGAACTCGCTTGGCAGATGGGCCGCCCGGTCAAGTACGGCGGCGAATATCGCGGCTTCAACGAACGCTCCAACTATGTGGCCTCAATCGCGGCCGATGCGCTTGCGCCGCTCGTTGTCGAGGAAAGCGACAAGTTCGAGCGCCGCATCGAGCGCGAAGCGCATGGCGTCGTGTTCGTCGTGGCGCCCTGGAACTACCCCTACATGACGGCGATCAACACGATCGCGCCGGCGCTGATGGCCGGCAACGCAGTCGTCCTGAAGCATGCCTCGCAGACGCTGCTCGTCGGCGAACGGCTGGTGCAGGCCTTTGTCGAGGCGGGCGTGCCAGATGATGTCTTCCAGAACGTCTTCCTCGATCACGAGACGACCTCGGCACTGATTGCCGCCGGCAGCTTCAACTTCGTCAACTTCACCGGTTCGGTCGAAGGCGGCCGCTCGATGGAGCGGGCTGCGGCCGGTACCTTTACGGGCCTCGGTCTCGAACTCGGCGGCAAGGATCCAGGCTACGTCATGGAAGACGCCGACCTCGATGCCGCCGTCGACACGCTGATGGACGGCGCGACCTACAATTCCGGCCAGTGCTGCTGCGGCATCGAGCGCATCTACGTGCACGAGTCGCTCTATGACGCGTTCGTCGAAAAATCGGTCGCCTGGGTGTCGAACTACAAGCTCGGTAACCCGCTCGATCCGGAAACCTCGCTTGGGCCGATGGCGAACAAGCGTTTCGCCAAGGTCGTGCGCGAGCAGATCGCCGATGCCGTTTCCAAGGGCGCCAAGGCGCTGGTCGATCCGAAGCTCTTCCCGCAGGACGATGGTGGCGCCTATCTCGCCCCGCAGGTCCTCGTCAATGTTGATCATTCCATGTCGTTCATGCGCGAGGAGACCTTCGGCCCGGCTGTCGGCATCATGAAGGTGAAGAGCGACGAGGAAGCGCTGGCGCTGATGAACGACAGCCAGTACGGGCTGACGGCTTCGCTTTGGACGAGGGATCCGGAGCGGGCAGGGCGGCTTGGCCGCGAGATCGAAACCGGCACCGTCTTCATGAACCGCGCCGACTATCTGGATCCCGCGCTTTGCTGGACGGGCGTCAAGGAAACCGGCCGCGGCGGCTCGCTCTCGATCATCGGCTTCCACAATTTGACGCGTCCGAAATCCTTCCACCTCAAGAAAGTCACAGCATGAGCAGCAACATCACAGCCAACTGGAGCTATCCGACCGCCGTCAAGCTCGGCCGCGGCCGCATAAAGGAATTGGCGGACGCCTGCAAGAGCCTCGGCATGAAGAAGCCACTCTTGATCACCGATCGCGGCCTGGCTTCGATGGCCATCACCAGGAACGCGCTTGATATCCTTGAAGACGCCGGCCTCGGCCGCGCGATCTTCGCCGACGTCGATCCGAATCCGAACGACAAGAATCTCGATGCCGGCGTTAAGGCCTTCAAGGATGGCGGCCATGACGGCGTGGTTGCCTTCGGCGGCGGGTCCGGTCTCGACCTCGGCAAATGCGTGGCCTTCATGGCCGGGCAGACGCGCCCGGTCTGGGACTTCGAGGACATCGGCGACTGGTGGACGCGCGCGAGCGTCGAACGCATTGCGCCGATCGTTGCCGTGCCGACGACGGCGGGCACCGGCTCGGAAGTCGGCCGCGCCAGCGTCATCACCAATTCAGAAACGCATGTGAAGAAGATCATCTTCCACCCGAAGTTCCTGCCGGGCGTGGTTATCTCCGATCCGGAACTGACGGTCGGCATGCCGAAGATCATCACCGCGGGTACCGGCATGGATGCCTTCGCACATTGCCTCGAAGCCTATTCCTCGCCCTTCTACCACCCAATGTCGGCCGGCATCGCGCTGGAAGGCATGCGTCTCGTCAAGGAATTCCTGCCGCGCGCCTACAAAGAGGGAACGGACCTCGAAGCCCGCGCCAACATGATGGCGGCAGCTGCCATGGGCGCCGTCGCCTTCCAGAAGGGGCTCGGAGCGATCCATGCGCTGTCGCACCCGATCGGCGCCGTCTACAACACGCATCACGGCATGACCAATGCGGTCGTCATGCCTGCCGTGCTCCGGTTCAACCGCAAGGCCATCGAAGACAAGATCGCGCGCGCCGCAGCCTATCTCGGCATTTCCGGCGGCTTCGACGGCTTCTACGACTATGTGTTGCAGCTTCGCGCCGGACTCGGCGTACCGGAAAGCCTCTCGGCTATGGGAATCAAACCAGACCGAATCGCCGAATTGTCCGCAATGGCGATCGAGGATCCGAGCGCGGGCGGCAATCCTGTGCCGATGACGCTCGAAAATACCAAGGCGCTTTTCGCGGAGTGCTTCTAAAACACGCCGGCGGCGTTCCGCAAGGGGATACGTCGTCGCACCTTCATCGTAATGATTGCAAAATATCTTTATTAAACCTAAAAAAGAGGGTGGAGGAGTAAATGCATAATGGGAGGAATCTATGCATCGTTCATCTCGCTGTTTGTTTGCAGCCGCAGCATTCATGAGCTTGGCACTGCCGGCCGCGGCAAGCGCTGAGTCCTTTCCAAGCCTTGCAGAACAGGGCTATTCCGTTAGCGTGCTTGGACCGGGAAAGTTTGGAGGTCTCGGCTGGGTGGTTTCGAAGGGTAACGAGCAGTTCTTCTGCCGTATCCGGGCAAGCTTGGCTTATGTCGGGGAAAAGGATATGGTCAGCTTCTCGAAGAGTGGACGGATAGTCACGCTCAATCGTGCCGTCTTCGAATCCTCGCTGGGGAGGCCCGACTCGACGCTTCCACAGTTGGCTGATCTGCAGGCTGGCCATCCGAGGCCGGCAGATGTCGGAACATGCAGCCCGCTCGCGAAGTAGCCGGCAATACGCCTGATCGACACTGATTTCACCCGGCTCCTTTTGATGTAAGCCGGAGCATTCAAATCGGCCCTGGAAAGCCCAGCTTTCCGGGGTTTTTTTGTTTTTTCGTCGTTCCAGTTTTCAGCAATATGAGAAATCCGACCGCAATTTCGCCGCCGTTGTTTAAATTTTGTTAACCATGATTCGAAAGGATGGATTAACGCACGCTGAGTCCGAAAGTGCGCAAGAGAGCGATGTCGCTCGCGACTTTGAGGATCGAACATGGCAGTGATCACATTTGCAAACACCAAGGGCGGCGCCGGCAAGACCACGGCTGTTCTTTTGCTGGCGACCGAGCTTGCCCGCAAAGGTTATCGGGTCGCCATCCTCGATGCAGATCCGCAGCACTGGATCACGCGCTGGCACGAGATTTCCGGCGATGTGCCGAACCTTGAGGTCATCGATTTCGTGACCTCCGCCTCGCTTCCACTTCACATCAGCGAGAATAGCGAAACCATCGACTACTTCGTCGTCGATCTGCCCGGCGCACGCAATCCGCTGCTGGCCACCGCTGTCGGTCTTTCCGACCATGTGTTGATCCCGATCCAGGGCTGCGCCATGGATGCGCGCGGTGGCGCGCAGGTGCTGGAACTGCTGCAGTATCTCAATGAGAAGGCGGGTATCAAGATCGCTCATTCGGTGGTTCTGACCCGTGTCAACTCGATGGTGACCACGCGTGCGCTGCAGCTCGTCAAATCGCTGCTCAGCCAACGGAATGTTCCGGTCCTCGATACGGCCATCATAGAGCGCTCGGCATTCCGCGATATTTTCGATTGCGGCGGTACGCTGCACAGCATGGACCCGGCGCGCGTCTCCAACCTCGACAGAGCGCGCGAGAATGCGCTCTGTTTTGTCGAAGAAATCATGCGCAAGGTGCCCGTCAGGCTTCCGGCAGCGGCACGCCTTGCCGGCCTGCTAATGCGCGACGCGGCTTGATCTGGACGTTGCACTGAGGCGCGGTCGCTTAAGCGGGGCGATGCGACCTCAACTCACCGGATAGTGCTCTGCATTTGTGAGGCTACAAAAGTCAGCGTCTCAGGCGGCCTGTCTCAGAAGCCACGCGTCATGGTTCTTGAGGAAGACCTCGAGGCGATCGGCATAGTCCTCAGTTACTGCCTGCGTCACACTTTCCCGGCTGGCCAGCGTCTTTCGCCAGGCCGTCACATGCGCAAGGTTATCGAACACGCCGTTCGGCGCAATCGCGTCGAACACGTCGAAATAGCGGAAAATCGGCGCAAATACCGCATCGACGAGGCTGAATGCAGGACCGGCGAAGAAGGGCCCGGCACCCAACTCATCCTCGATGCGCCTGAACTTTTCGATCAGCGCCAAGCGCTTTGCCTCATAGGTCGCCGGATCCTTTGCGGTCTCAAATCCCCACAGGTCCGAGAGGATGGACGAACCGAACTCGATCCAGCCGCGATGTTGCGCCCGCGCGAGCGGATCGGCCGGATGGAGCGGGATGCCGGATTGGGTCTCTTCGAGATATTCGCAGATGACGGCGCTTTCGAACAACACCGCCTCCGTTCCATCCACCTGTCGCACGACCAGCAACGGCACCTTGCCGAGAGGGGAAATGGCGAGGAACCAATCGGGCTTTGCGGCGAGATCGATATACCTGCGCTCGAACGGAACGCCTTTCTCGATCAGCGCAATGGCCGCGCGCTGGACGTAGGGGCAGAGATGATGGCTGATCAGGGTCAGCTTGGCGTCGGACATGATGAAGCTCCTATTTTGCTGGAATCAACGGATCGAATGCGAAGGCTCCGTCGCTATAGATGTAATTGCATCTATATTGCGGCTTGCTTTGTGGGTCAATATAGATGTAAATGCATCTATGTCGGATTGTTCAAACCTCACAACCAATCAGCCTTCGCCGTCCATCACACGTGCATGGATCCGTCTTATGCGTGCTCAACGGCTGCTGTTGACGGCGATCGAGCAGGACTTGAAGGCGGCGGCCTTGCCACCGCTCGGCTGGTATGACGTTCTGCTGGAGCTGACGCGCGCTGAGGACGGCAAGTTGCGCCCCTACGAGATCGAGGAGCGCACGCTGCTCGCGCAACACAATCTTTCACGGCTTATCGACAGGATGGAGAAGGAAGGGCTTGTTCAGCGCGAGCTGTTCCGCGAGGACGGCCGGGGCCGGTGGGTTACCGTGACCGAGGCAGGGCACGCCATGCAAGCGCGCATGTGGACGGTCTATGCCTCGGCGCTGCAACGCCATCTAGGCACGAAGCTGGATGATGTCCGCGCCAATCAACTGGCCGACTTGCTGGCGGCGCTGTCGCGAAAATCCTGACAACGGCCAGGTCCTTGCGGCTAGCTGTTGGTTCCTACGTGCGCTTGGACTTGTCGGCTTAATCGACGAATTCAACCGTCACGCCCGGCTTCACCATTTTGGCGAGTTCCGTTGCATCCCAGTTCGTCAGGCGGATGCAGCCGTGGCTCTGCGTGCGGCCGATCTTCGAAGGTTCGGGCGTGCCGTGAATGCCGTATGTCGGCTTCGAAAGCGCGATCCAGACCGTTCCGACCGGACCGTTCGGGCCGGGCGGAATATTCAGGATCTTGTCGTTTGCGCCCTGCTGAAAGTTGATCCTCGGGTTGTAGGTGTAGCCCGGGTTCAGCGCGACGCGTTCGACGTTGACAAGGCCGGAAGGCGAGGGGGTGTCGGTGGAGCCGATCGAGGCGGGATAAGCGGCAACGAGCTTGCCTGCATCGTCATAGGCGAAGACCTGCTTCTTGGCCTTGTCCGCGAGGATTCTGGCGACGGTGGCTGCCTTGTTCTGGCCGGGATTGACGACCTTGATGACCGTGCCCGGAACGGTGAAGTCGGCGCCGGGGTTCATTTCCTTGAGGAAGGCTTCATCCATATGGAAACGCTCGGCGAGCATTTCCGTCGTCGATGTGTAGCCCATCGAAGGCAGAAGCGCCTTCTGCGAATAGTCTTCCGGAATCTGAGCGACATAGGGGCCTGCCGCGTCCGCGGGCGTGATCGTGTAGCTCACGATGGGCAGTCCGCCTGACAGACGAAGTTCCTCGAGAATCGCGTCGGTATTGTTCGGGTCCAGCTTTTCACCCGTCATCTGCTCGTAGGCGTAGATCGCCTTGGTGACGTTCGAGCCCATGTGGCCGTCGATGACACCCGGGGAAACGCCGGCGCGATCGAGGAAGACCTGAATGGCGACGATCTCCGGCTTCGATTTACCCTTCAGCGTGATAACGGGCTCTGAGGGCGGTGCCGGCTGCGCCTCGTTCGGGAACTGCTGATCCGGTTCGATCGACGCATAGTTCTCGTTCGGCGGATAGCCCCGGCCCTCGGTGCCCGGATAGGGCTGATCGTCAAGTGGTTCGCGCTGGATCTCCGCATCCCGGGGAATGGCGCCGGTAACCGCGCCGCGCTCCCTGTAGCGGCCGCCCTCGCTGTCCTCGGCATAGTAGGGGTCGTCGCCATAGGTTTCGCGGACAGGCGGCCGCGGATAATAGTTGCGGGCCTGCATTTCGGTCGCGACGACGTTGCCATATCTATCGACCAAGACGCGGTTGCCGTTGCGATCGCGTGTATAATAGACGTCAGCGCCGGGCGGCACGTAATCAATGATGGCGCCGTCCGGGGTTACCATGACGACACCGCGCTCGCGGCGGCCAAACTGCTGCGCATCCGCAACGGGTGCGACAGCGGTTAACGCAAGCACGGCAGCAGCAAGGGACAAACCCGATTTTACAAAGCGATTCACGTCTTTCACCTCGACCAGTGGCTGTGCCGACACACACCCGCAAATTTTGACGCTAATGTGGAAATTATGAATTCGTACTAAACAAAAGATGAAAAAAACTGTGATTGTTACCCGCGGCTAAACGCTTGGTTTTGTAAGCGGGTTCCATCGCGAAGCGCTGGTTGCGCTGGGGGCATGTTTTCCACAATTGACGAACAGGTGTGCGGATCCTAACGCTACGGCATCTCAAAGATAAGGAGGAGTCGCGATGATCGAATTCGCCGCCGCCAAGGGGCCGCGCCTGATGCTTGATGAGACATCCGTGATGGATATCGGCGGATGCATCGTCGAAGGCGTCGATATCGCGCCGAAGCGCGCTATTCCGGACGACGGCGATCCGCGGATCGACCACTCGCTCGAAGGCTTTCTCTTCACCTGTGGTCCGGATCACATCCGCCATCGCGAGCCGATCCCTGGCCGGACGGACGGCAAGATCTATCCGTTGCATGGGTCGGCTTCCGGCCATCCGGCCAGGGTTCTCTGGACCAAGTTCGAGAACGGTCACGCCGAATGCCGCGCCGACATCGATATCGTCACCGTCGAAGGATTGGCGCAGCGGATCGAAAGGTTGTGGCGCATTGATGGAACGACGGGCGAAGTGTCGCTGGACGACAAGATCGTCAACACCAGCAGCCGGACGGTCCCGACCTTCCTGATGTACCACATGAATACCGGGGGCAAATGGTTCGACCCAGGTACACGGCTGGAAGGCGAGATGCTCGAAGGCGGCGGTTTCCCGTGGACCTTCGGCGAAGAGCTTGGCGGCATCTTCTGTGTCGAGGCAGCGGCCAGCGAAGGCGGCTTAGCGGAGGTCCGACTTGGCCCGATGGCGGCTGTCGGCGGCAAGACGCTGCGCGTGCGCTTCCGCACAGACACGTTGCCCTATCTGCAGGTCTGGCGGAACCAGAAGGCGCCGGCGGACGTGCTCGGCATCGAACCGGTTTCGCATCGCTGGGTTTCGCGTGAGGAGCTTCAGGCGGGCGGCGAGTTCAACATGCTGAAGCCAGGCGAAAGCCGGAGTTATGCGCTTCGCTTCGCGTTCGTTTGAGCGAACTGTTTTGTTGACGCTTCCGGTCTTGCGTCGTAGAGCTTCTGCCATTCATTTTGAGGAGAAACGCGCGATGGACATCCGCCAGATCGACGACGAATATTCGGTATCCGGCCAGATCACGCTGGAGGATCTCGATCAGATCAAGGCGATGGGCTTCAAGTCGATCGTCTGCCATCGCCCGGACCAGGAAAGCCCGGACCAGACGCCATTTTCGGTGATCGCAGCCCGCGCCAAGGAACTGGGTCTTGAGATCGCGCAGGTGCCCGTGGGGCCGATGGGTGTGACGGAGGAAGCGGTGCAGGGCATGGTCGACGCACTCGACGAATTTCCGCGTCCAATGCTCGGCTATTGCCGCTCCGGTGCGCGCTCCACGGCGATCTACCAGAAGACGCAGCACATTCGTAACTGATCTTCCGGCGCGGCTTTGCGACCGCGCCCTTCATTTCACAGTCAGGAGAATATCATGAGCATCAAGCGTATCGACGTCGGCGCCCGCATGAGCGGCGCAGTCATCCACGGCAACACCGTCTATCTCGCCGGTCAGGTCGGCGAAGGCGAGAGCGTTGCCGAAC
>NZ_JBNDHT010000171.1:0-12672 GCF_056755115.1 Rhizobium sp. SVR5-2C
CCATCATCTATCAGGAACTGAGCGTCATCAACGAACTCTCCGCCCCGGAAAACCTGTCGCCACGCTCGGTGCTGCGAAAGCGATCCGGCGGTGGAATTCGCGTTCCCCAACGACCTATCAATCCTAGGCGTCGACGATTCCGGCGGGATGACTGTCCTTCGACCGTACGTCAGTACGATTGAACAGACTCGGCGACCTGAGCGAAGGCTGCTGGAATTTGCTCACGCGTCGAATGACGAAGCGCGACGTTCCGTCCGCACACCGGAGAGTGACATGCACCTTGAGGGCGAAAGAATCGACGACCCTTCTCGCTCGGAAGTCCGGCCGGCGTTCCCATATCGAAGCTTAGCGGAGCATTCCGGTTAGCTGCCTGATGCTCGGGCTCGTCGAGGACTACCGCTGGAATAGCAAGGCACGGCACGCACAAATGACTTCTCTGGTGCGGGCCGACGTAACATTGCCGGTCCTGGGCTCCGCTTCAAGAAAAGACAACCTCCCGACCAGTCAAGGCTGGTTGCCGCGCCATCACGAACCCAGCCAACACCGCCGCTTCGATCCTCAGGACTTCCGTCTTGTCACTTCATTGCTCCACTGTCTTCGAAAGCATCTTCGAACCGAGCTTTTGAGCGCTCGATATGGATTCGCATCGCTTCTTCAGCCCGAACTGAATCGCCGTCTTCGATTGCTGAGACGATCTCTGCGTGCTCACGATTTGCGTCCGTCGTGGCCCGAGCATGGAAGTACAAACGGAACAAGTGGACGTGTGTGTGAAGGCGCTGCAAGCTCTCGTGAACCAGTTCGTTGCCGCAAGACCTTGCAATGAAGTTGTGAAACTCGGCGTCACGTTTCGCAAACTCACCATATGCGGCGCGAGACTGAGCTTTGTCTTCTCGTCGCATTTCCTGGTCCAGGGCGCGTAGCTCGCTGATTGCTTGGGCGTCACGTCTCCGTGCGAGGCGACCTGCGGCAAAGGGTTCGAGTAGCAGTCTCAATTCATAGAGCTGATTGAGTCGGTCGCGGTCCAATTGCTCAGCGGCGCTGTACCCGATTAGGTGCGTTTTCACGACAAGTCCTTGGGCCTCGAGCCGTGAGAGCGCCTCTCTTATCGGTGTTTGCGACACGCCAAGTGATCGGACGAGCCCATCGACCGAAATACGCCCGCCCGGCGGAATTTTCAGGGACATTAGCTGCGCGTAGAGCGCTTCGTACACGTCGTTCCCGAGGCTTGTAGGCCGGCGCAACAGCTCTGTTTCGATCTCTTGATTGCTCTTCATTTGGTGGTCCATCGAAAATTTTGTCTTGACGTCGTCGTTATATCAATTAACTTCGAAGACATCAATCGAATATCCGATCGGATTTGATATCGTGAAAGTGGTTGAAGCAAAAATTCTCAGAAGCCTTGCCGAAGCGGCCCTGGTGCGCGTCGGCGCTCCCGTTGAGCATGCCTCGTTACAGGCGGAAGTACTGCTTGAGGCGGAGCTGCGCGGGGTCTCATCGCATGGGGTGCTTCGGCTTCCACGCATCATCTCAAGGGTTGTCAACGGGGTTTCCAACGCCCGTGCGACCGGGCAACACGAATGGGCCTCAAGCGCGTTTCTGGTTGTTGACGGGAAACGAGGGCTCGGCCCGGTCGTTGCGAAGAGCGCAATCGATGCCCTGTTGGAGCGGGCGCCCGGCACGGGTATCGCCGCTGCGGCAGTCACCAATTCAAATCACATCGGTATGCTCGCCTGGTACGCTGAGTACGTTGCGTCGAAGGGATACTCGATAGTCGCGTTGTCGACGAGCGAGGCGCTCGTTCACCCTTGGGGCGCTCGCGAAGCGATGATCGGCACAAATCCGATCGCGATAGGCGTCCCTTCGGTGAACGGTCCGTTCGTCATGGATACTGCGACGAGTGTGGTCTCCATGGGCGAAATCCACGATCATGCCAATCGAAAGGCAAAAATTCCCGCTCACTGGGCTCTGGACGGCAACGGCAATCCCACGACGGACGCCGAAGCCGCGAAAAATGGAGCGATCGCGCCTTTTGGCCAAGCGAAGGGATACGCGCTCGGTCTCGCGTTTGAGCTGCTCGTAAGCGGGCTTGCCGCATCCGCTATCGGTCGCGACGTTCGAGGGACGCTCGACGACACGAACATTTGCAACAAAGGTGACCTCTTCATCGTGATGCCGGGACCGCGCCGCGAACTCGAGTCCTATCTGCAAGCCATCCGAGGCATGGAACCTGCCGAGGGGTTCGATGCTGTTTTGATCCCAGGCGAGCGGGGCCGAGCCTGTCGTGATCGCCGTTTACGGGAGGGAATCCCGGTCGTCAGTGAAATTTACGAAAGTCTATTGCGGCTCGCCGGCGTACCGGCAGCAGCCTGATTGAATTAGTGGGAGGAGTTTCGGTGACGTTATTCGGGGCAATTCGCACACCGAGGAACATCGTGTTCGGCAGCGGCCAGCGCAGTTCCTTGCCGAAGTTTGCATCGCGCATGGGGCAAAGGGCGCTTGTTGTCACAGATGAGCGTCTCGCAGCGGATCGGACATTCAGAGACCTTATTGACGCAGTTACCGCGGCGGGCATCACGGTCAAAGTCTTCCCCGGCGTTGTCGCGGAGCTACCGGTCGAATGCATCACAGCAGGGGTAGCGGACGGGGGGTCCTTCGGTGCGGACTTCGTGATTGGCATCGGCGGCGGTAGTTGCCTTGATGCTGCAAAGGTGATCTCGCTGCTTCTGGCTCATGGCGGAAAGGCGTCTGATTACTATGGCGAGTTCATGGTGCCGGGGCCAACCCTGCCTCTGATCTCACTCCCGACGACATCAGGCACGGGGTCGGAAGTGACACCAGTAGCCGTTCTGACCGATCCGGACAGGGCTTTGAAAATCGGCATCGCGAGCCCGTATCTTATTTCGGATACCGCTATTTGCGACCCCGAACTCACATTCACCTGCCCGCCTTCTCTGACCGCTGTTTCTGGCGCGGACGCGCTGACGCATGCCATTGAAGCCTTCACCACAGCCAGACGCGAGCCTGGGGCTGACCTCGTCCATGAGCATGTTTTTCTCGGAAAGAATGCCTTCAGCGATCACTACGCCCTGCTGGCGATACAACATATCGGCGCGAGCCTGCGGGCTGCTTTCGAAAACGGCAACGACATCGTGGCCCGCGAGCGCCTGATGTTCGGCGCGATGTCCGCCGGTCTTGCGTTCGGCACCGCCGGAACGGCTGCCGCTCATGCCGTACAGTATCCGGTCGGCGCAATGACCCATACGCCGCATGGCACCGGTGTCGCCCTGATGATGCCTTATGTCATGCAGATCAATCGCGACTGGTGCGCTCCAGAGCTCGTCGAGGTCGGCCGCGCATTGGGAATTTCGCTGCCGGAAGGACCGGCGGAACTCGCTGCCGATGCAACGATTGACGCAGTTGCTGATCTCTTCGCGGCCGTCGGTATTCCGTCCTCCCTAAAAGATCTCGGGATCACGGGTGACCAGCTTCCAGCAATCGTTACGCAGTCGCTCGGAATTGCCCGTCTCATCAAGAACAACCCACGTCCTTTGGATGTGGCGGCCATGAAGACGCTTGTCGGAGCGGCCTTCGCCGGAGACAGGTCGGCTCTCAAGGCCAGTGCTGATCAAAGAAAGGCTAGCTGAAATGAACGTTGCTGCAAAAGTGTCTCCGATGGTGAGCTTCGACATCGCCTCGCTTCCGACCGGCCTCTTTATTGACGGCCAGTGGCGCTCTGGAGGGGAGGGGAACACGATCGACGTGCTCGATCCATCGACCGGCGATGTCATTGTCGCCGTAGCTGATGCGACTGTCCAGGATGCCATGGAGGCGGTGGCTGCCGCCCACAAGGCCGCCAGCGGATGGGCCGCAACAGCACCTCGCAAACGCTCGGATATCCTGCGTCGCTGTTTCGAACTGATGATTGAGCGCAAGGATATGCTGGCAGAACTCATCAGTCTTGAAAACGGCAAGACGCTCAGCGATGCCCATGGTGAGGTCGGCTATGCCGCAGAGTTCTTCCGCTGGTTTTCCGAGGAGGCCGTTCGCCTTAATGGCGAAATCTCCACGGCTCCGAGTGGCGCCAACAAAATCATCGTTGAGCATCAGCCAATCGGCGTTTCGGTGCTCGTCACGCCTTGGAACTTCCCGGCTGCGATGGCCACTCGTAAGATCGCTCCCGCGCTTGCCGCAGGATGCACCTGCGTCCTGAAACCCGCCACTGAAACGCCGCTAACGGCACTTGTCCTTGCGAACCTATACGCTGAGGCTGGCGTGCCGGCTGGTGTCGTCAACGTCATCACCACATCGAAGTCAGGACCTGCCGTAAGTTCCATGTTGAACGACGCGCGCGTCCGCAAACTCTCCTTTACGGGCTCCACCGAAGTTGGTCGGGTTCTTCTGCGCGAAGCTGCCAACACGGTTGTGTCATGCTCGATGGAGCTTGGCGGCAATGCGCCTTTCATTGTTTTCGACGACGCCGACCTCGATGCGGCGATCGAAGGCGCCATGATTGCCAAGATGCGCAACGGTGGTGAGGCCTGCACCGCCGCCAACCGTTTCTACGTGCAGTCCGGCATTGCGAAGGAGTTTTCGACACGCCTGGCCGAGCGCATGGGTTCGATGAAGGTCGCAGCCGGTTACGACGCGAGCGCCCAATGCGGGCCGCTGATCAATCCGAAAGCGGTCGAGAGAATTGCTGGTCTTGTTGGGGATGCTAAGGCGAGGGGGGCAATAGTGCTTACCGGCGGCGATCCGCTCGAGCGCCAAGGCTTCTACTTTGCTCCGACTGTTCTTTCGGATGTTCCATCGGACTCGGAAATCTCATCAGAGGAAATATTCGGCCCTGTTGCCGCGATCACAACCTTCACCACGGAAGACGAAGTGGTCGAACTCGCAAACGGCACTGAATATGGGCTGATCTCGTATGTCTACACCAAAGATCTTGCCCGCGGTCTGCGTGTGTCTGAGCGCATGGATAGCGGCATGGTTGGATTGAACCGCGGTCTCGTTTCGGACCCTGCGGCGCCTTTTGGCGGCACTAAACAAAGTGGTCTCGGACGCGAAGGGGCTCATCACGGGATCCTTGAATTCTGTGAGACCAAGTACATCGCAGCAAGTTGGTGAGGGAGGAAATAATGCGAATTGCTGAAGTAGAAGCGTTTCAACTAGCCTGGGATGACGATACGCCTGCCAAGCGCACCAGCTTCGTAAAAATCGTAACGGACGACGGCGTCACTGGCTATGGTGAATGCACCCCGATGCACGGTGGCATGCATGTCCTGGGTATTATTGCCAACACGCTTGCCCAGGAGCTGGTAGGCAAGAACCCACTGGATCACGCCGTACTGACGGACAGGCTGCTGCATCGCTACATCAAGATGGGGCCTGAGGGGAACTTAACGAGCGCACTCGCCGCCATCGACATCGCTCTTTGGGACATCAAAGGCAAGATATTCAATCAGCCGATCTACCAGCTGTTGGGCGGGGCATGGCGAACGGAGATCCCGTTCTACACCTCTCTCGGTCAAAACGCCCATCGCACGGTGGACGAGGTCGTGCGCGAAGTGGAGAAACGACTGACGCGCGACACGCCGTCCGCCTTGAAGATTCGCTTCGATGGCGACCGCACCTGCATTGATGCCGACATCGCCAATGATATCGCCAAGGCGAAGGCTGTCAGGAAGCTTGTAGGTGACCAGTTCCCTCTCGGGTTCGATGCGAACAACGGCTATTCGGTCGCCGGCGCGGTCAAGGTCGGCCGAACCTTGGAAGACCTTAGCTATTCGTGGTTTGAGGAACCGGTTCAACACTACCACGTCGAGTCCATGGGAGAGGTAGCTCGCCGGCTGGACATCCTGGTGACGGCAGGGGAGCAGACTTATACACTCCAGGGCGTTGTTGAGCTCATCAAGTCCGGCGTTCGGGTCATCCAGTGCGATCCGATAAAAATGGGCGGCATCACCGGCCTGATGAAGTGCATGGCTATCGCCTACGCGCACGGCGCGGAAATTGTCCCACATCAGACGCAGCCGGCGGTTGGCCATGCTGCCAACCTACATCTTATGGCCTGCAAGATGCACGCCTCAAAACCGGTCGAGTGGAACGACCCCGCCGAGCGGAACACCGAGTTGATGCAGACGCTTCTGAAGAAACCGCTCGTGAAGCGCAACGGAAAGTTCCTCGTTCCGTCGGGGCCAGGACTTGGGATCGAACTGGACGAGAGTGTCCTCAAGGAGCGCAAGCGCGCAATCCCAATACAGGCATAGCAGCAACAAACCGGTGCTGCGAGGAGGGTGGCACCGGTTTCTTTTCGGAGGAGGCAAAATGAAAATTTCGAGCGTTGATGTTTTCCAGCTCACCATGGGAAATGGTTCTGGCTGGATGCCCAAAAGCGCATTCGTTCGTATCGACACCGAAGATGGCCTGTTCGGCATAGGCGAAGCTTCGCCGATGCATGGAGGCCATGCTTCCCTTGCGGTCATCGCGCGCGAAATGGCGCCAGAGTTGGTCGGGCAAGATGTGTTCGATCATGCGGTGCTGATCGATCGCCTTCTTCATAAGTGCATCAAGCTCGGTCCGGAAGGCATCGTGACCGGCGCGCTCGCCGCGATCGATATCGCCATGTGGGATCTGAAGGGAAAAGCGCTTCAGAAGCCCCTCTACAAACTACTCGGCGGGGCATGGACGAAAACGCTTCCTTGCTACAGCTCGGTTGGTGGGAATGCCGCGAAGACCGTAGACGAGGTTGTCAGAGACGTCGCGCGGCGAGTGGAGACCGAAAAGCCGGCCGCGGTCAAAATCCGTTGGGACGGCGACCGCACCCGGCAGGACGTCGACATCGCAGGAGATATCCGGAAGGCCGCGGCCGTGCGGAAACTTCTGGGCGACGGCTTCATGATCGGTTTTGACGCAAATAATGGCTACTCGGTCAATGGTGCCATGCGCGTTGGCCGAGCCTTGGAAGACCTCGGCTACTCGTGGTTCGAGGAGCCTGTCCAGCACTACAACGTGAAAGCGATGGGTGAAGTCGCGCAACGGCTCGACATCACCGTGTCGGCGGGCGAGCAGACCTATACCCTGCAGGGTTTGAAGGAACTGATCGAAGCCGGCGTGCGGATGGTGCAGCCGGATATCGTGAAGATGGGCGGCGTCACAGGAATGATGCAATGCGCCGCGCTGGCGCGAGCCCATGGCGTAGAACTCGTCCCGCATCAAACGCAACCGGTCGTCGGTCACCTGGCCAACATCCACGTGCTGAGCACCCTCCTGCATCTCGCGAAGCCTGTCGAGCTCGCGGACAAGTGGGAACGCGGCGCGCCGGTCTTCGTAAATCCGTCTCAGCCCGTCGACGGCTGCTTTGAAGTGCCTGATCGCCCGGGTCTCGGGCTTCAGTTCGATGAGAAGGAAATGCAGGCAAGACGCCTATCGATTGCAATCTAATGGACAAACTGGGAGGATTTCCATGAGCATTACACGCAGACAACTATTGGTAACAACTGCGGCAGGCACCGCATTCGCGGCTCTTTCCGGCGTTGGCTTCCAAGCCGCCGCACAGTCAAAAAACGATACGATCACTTGCGCTTTCGCGGCTCGCTCCTCAAACGGGATGAGCCCACAACTGATTTCTTCGACCGGTGCGGACAACTGGGTCATCTCCCAGCTGTACGACACGTTGGTGAAGCGTCCCGATGGAAAATGGGCGGTGAAGCCCGAGGAGTTTGAGCCCGCCCTTGCTGAAAGCTGGACGAGTTCTGAGGACGCCAAGACCTGGACTTACAAGCTGCGTAGCGGCGTGAAGTTTCACAAAGACTATGGAGAGATGACCGCGGACGACGTGGTCTTCACGTTCAGTCGCCACCTCGATCCAAAAATCAGCACCAAAGCCAAGTCGTACTATCGCAACATTTTGAGCGTTGAGGCGACCGACCCGAACACGGTCGTGATCAAGCTAAAGGATCCAGATCCGCTGCTCAACGGCACATGTGTATCCGACCTCAGCGCCTCCATCTTGAGCAAGAAGGCGTTCGAGGAAAAGGGAGACGAGAAGTTCAACACCGATCCGGTCGGAACGGGACCATATGAGTTTACGAGCCTCGACAGCAATGCCGGCCTGCTCCTGACCGCCTTCAAGGACTACTATGATGGCCAGGCGGCCACGCCAAACCTTCGGGTTCGCTTCATCGCCGACACGACCGCAAGAACGCTGGCATTCGCATCTGGCGACGTCGATATGATCGAAGGTGTGCGCGCGCCGGGCTGGAATGATTCCATGCGTCAGCAGAACGCGAATACAATCTTCGATGCGACGGCGCCCGGTAGCTTCAACACCCTCCACATCAACCTCAACAGAGGACCGCTCGCCAATATCAAGGTCCGCCAGGCAATTCGCTATGCCATTGACGCCACCGCGATCGCAGCCGCCTTTGGCAACATCGCTGTCCCAATGGTCGGCATTATCGCGCCGCAATTTCCGGGGTCTGTGAAACAGGACGAACTGCCAGCTGAGCTGCAGTATAAATACGACCCTGAAAAGGCGATTGCCCTGCTCAAGGAAGCGGGCTTTGCCAGCGGCTTGACGATCCCTTGTTTCGTTAGCCAACGCGAGGATTACGCCTCGATCATGCTCATGATCCAGGAGCAGCTGCGCGCGGTGAACATCAATCTCGATCTGAAAATCATCGATCATGCGACCTTCCACGCGGACAACCGCAAGGACAAGAACAGTCTCATCCTGTCCTCCTTGAGCTATCCGCCGGTCCCGACGGCGCCAATCGGTGACCTGCTTTTGAAGACGGGGGACGTGAAGGCCGATGGCAGCGGTCTTACCAATTACAGCCATTACGGAGTTGCGATCCCCGGAATTGACGATCTGATGAGCAAGGCCAACGCAGAGCCCGACTTTGCGAAACGCGTCGAGATCGTGAAGGAAATGGAAAAGCAGATCCTTACAGATCTGCCTGGTCTTGGCATCATCACACTTTCCTACGTGATTGCCCGCAACCCCCGCGTCGATCTCGGCTTCAAGGTGGAGGCCGGCACGCCGTACTGGCCTCTGCGCCATGCCAAAGTTGTTCAGGCATAGGAGGCAGCATGCCCAGTCTCATCATCAACAAGCTGCTGGATGCAATTCCAACGCTCTGGCTTGTGCTCACGCTTGTCTTTATCGCGTTGCGCATCCTTCCAGGCGATCCGGCTTTGGTGGCACTGGGCGACTTCGCGACCCCGGAACAGCTCGCGCTGTTCCGGGAACAGACCGGGCTCGCTGCGCCCCTCTGGCAGCAATATTTCACGTTTCTATGGGATGTCGTGACTTTTGATTTTGGTGCCTCGCTGATCTCCAAAGAACGGGTAGCCGTACTGATCGCTCATAATCTGCCTTACACCGTGGCTCTTGCGTTCGGCGCGACATTGATCGGGCTCATCGTGGGATTGCCGTTTGGCGTTTGGGCGGCCGTGCGTAAGAACCGTTTGCCGGATCAGGGTATGCGCATCTTCTCACTGATCGGATATGCGATCCCGGACTTCTATCTCGGTGCAATTCTGTTGATCGTTTTCGCGCTCAATCTCAAACTCTTCCCGATTAACGGAGGCGGCGAGGGGGTCGTCGATCAACTCTACCACCTCGTGTTGCCAGCTGTAACATTGGCTGTGCTCAAGATAGCGTTTCTGGGCAGATTGACCCGCACGTCACTCTTGGAAGTTCTTTCAAAGGACTATGTCCGCACAGCTCGCGCAAAGGGCGCTCCACCGAGGACCGTGATCTACAAGCATGCGCTTCGGAATGCCCTTCTTCCGATCGTCACAGGGCTCGGGCTAAGCCTTTTGGCTACGCTATCTGGCGCGGTCGCGGTGGAACTCGTCTTTGATCGGCCAGGACTCGGCTCAACCCTGATCAAGGCGATTGCCGAGCGCGACTATCCCTTGATCCAGGGTGCCGTGGTCGTCTTCGCTCTCCTCGTGGTTCTCATCAATTTGCTGGTCGATCTGGTCTACACCGTCATCGATCCACGTATCCGGAGTTAAGCAATGGCCGCTATCGACCTTTCTTCCGCACCGGCCTCCAACCACGGCACGCTAAGTCTCGTTAAACGCCTGTTTTTCCGCCGTGTTTCGACAATGATTGCGCTTGTGGTGGTTCTTCTTTTCTTTGCGATGGCGGCCTTCGCACCGTGGATCGCGCCCTACGACCCGCTTAAACAAAGCTTCCTGTCAATTAACAAATATCCCTCTTCGCAATACTGGCTCGGAACCGACCAGTTCGGCCGTGATGTGCTTTCTCGGCTGATCTACGGTTCGCGCACCTCCCTGCTGTTTGGACTTATTGCGCCGGCCTGTGCGGCGGTAATCGGCACGACACTAGGAGTTCTCGCCGGCTATTTTGGAGGCGTAGTCGATCGCGTCGTTTCGAAAATGATCGATCTTCTAATGGCATTCCCCGAACTGCTGCTAGCCATCATCGTTTCGGCAGCACTCGGCGGAGGCTTTTGGAATGTGGTCCTGGTGTTGACGATTGCCTTCGTTCCCGGATTTGCGCGAGTTGCGAGAGCTTCGACTCTCTCAGTCCGGCAAGAACCCTACATCGAAGCCTCGATCGCAATTGGCGTGAAGATGCCGATTATCATCATCCGGCACGTTATCCCGAACATTGGCGCCTCGATTGTCCTTCTTTGGACCTTGTGGATCGCATCAGCCATTCGGCTCGAAGCGGCATTGAGTTTCCTTGGAATTGGGACGCAGCCGCCCAATCCGAGCTGGGGCAATATCATCCGCGAGGGGCTTGGTAACGTCTTCGGATCGCCGTGGCCGATCATTGGGGCCGGTTTTGCCATCACAACGATCGTGCTTTCGATCAATCTGATCGGCGATGCCGCGCGTGACATGCTTGATCCGAATTCGAGCGAAAGATGACTATCGCGACGTCTTCGGGGCGAGAAATGGGAGGATGGTCAATGCAGATGAGCGCTATGACTCAAGAAAAATCAAAACTTGAACACGAACTCACGGGCAAGCAAACGCTTGCGGTCCGGAACCTGCGTACGTCCTTTCACCAAAATGGCCAGTGGCTGGAGGTCGTGAAAGGGGTTTCCTTCGAGGTGGCGGCCGGGGAAACATTGGCGCTCGTAGGGGAATCCGGTTCGGGAAAAAGTGTGACCGGCTATTCGATCATGCAACTGCTCTCTTCGGAAAGTGCGCGTGTAGAAGGCGAGGTGCAACTCGGCGGGCGCAACTTGCTTGCACTCAGCGAGGATAGCATGCGCGAGGTTCGCGGGAACGAGATCTCAATGATCTTTCAGGAAGCAATGACGAGCCTTAATCCTGTTCTTCCGATCGGAAAGCAGATCGCCGAAGCGATAGCGCTTCACAATACATCGACATCGCTCCAAGATATCAAAAAGGAAGCTTTGCGACTGATGGATCGCGTGAGGATCCCTGCCGCAAGCACTCGGTACGATGAATATCCGCACAATTTTTCAGGCGGGATGCGACAGCGCGTCATGATCGCCATGGCGCTCGCCTGTCGGCCACAGCTCCTGATCGCCGACGAGCCGACTACAGCTCTCGACGTCACAATCCAAGCCCAAATCCTCAACCTGATCAAGGAGATCCAGGAAGAGGAGCGAATGTCGGTCATCTTTATTACCCACGACATGGGCGTGGTCGCAGAAGTTGCCGATCGGATGGCCGTCATGCTGCGGGGCGACATCGTCGAGACGGGCTCGACGAGCAGAATATTCAGGAGTGCCGAGCACCCCTATACCAGAATGCTGCTCAATGCCGTTCCGCAGCTGGGTTCGATGCAGGGTGTCTCGCAGCCACTGAAATTCCAGATGATTAATGCGACAACTGGCGAGCATAGTGAGGCGGACAAACCCGTCGACACTATCCGGAAATCCGACGGGCCGGTTCTCAAGGTGAAAGACCTTTGCGTTCGCTTCGACATCAGGGGCGGGTGGTTTCGGAAGGTTTCGAGCCGCGTGCATGCCGTTGAAAATGTCTCCTTCGATCTTTTCCCCGGGGAAACATTATCCATCGTGGGGGAGTCCGGCTGCGGCAAGTCAACGACCGGCCGCGGCCTGATGCGGCTCGTGAAGCCTTCTGGCGGAAGTGTCGTCCTCTCCGGTCGGGAGCTTATGTCGATGTCGGGGAACGAACTGCGCGATGCGCGGCGCGACATCCAGATGATTTTTCAGGATCCTTTTGCAAGCCTTAGTCCGCGGCGTACCGTCGGGGACGCGATCGCAGAGCCGTACCTCACTCATAAGCTCGGCGGTCGTGCCGACGCGCGCCAGTTGGTGAGTGTGCTGCTCGAACGTGTTGGTCTGAACGCGAGCATGGCAAGCCGCCTTCCGCATCAATTCTCGGGAGGTCAGAGGCAGCGCATCTGCATCGCCCGAGCCCTGGCGTTATCTCCGAAGGTCATCGTTGCGGATGAGTCTGTTTCTGCGCTCGATGTTTCCGTCAAGGCGCAAGTCATCAATCTATTGATGGACCTACAGAGAGAGCTCGGTTTGGCCTTCGTCTTCATCTCACACGACATGGCTGTCGTTGAGCGAATCAGCCACCGTGTTGCCGTGATGTATCTAGGAGAAATTGTAGAGATAGGGCCGCGCGAAAAGGTCTTCGCCGCTCCGGCTCATCCCTATACACGTATGCTCCTAGAGGCCGTGCCCT
>NZ_JBNDHT010000172.1:0-12666 GCF_056755115.1 Rhizobium sp. SVR5-2C
TTGTAGAACTGATGCCAGATCGCATGGACATTGCCGGTCTTGACCGCCTTGATATCCGTGAAGGCGGGCCGCTGCATCAGTGCCGCGAGCTTCCTGGTGGCCTCGGCCTTGTCAGCACCGGCGCCCAAACCCATCCACTTGCCGCCGGGAACGTAGAGCTCCCAGTTGGCGCCGGTGACGATCACCTGATCGGGATTGGAGGCGATGATCTGCTCCGGGTTCACCGTCCCGAAGGTGCCGGGGATGATGTCCTTGGCCAGGTTTATGCCGCCGGCAAGTTCGACCATCTCGCCGAAGTTCTCGTCGCCGAAGGACATGCAGCAATCGTCGCTATAGCCGCCGGCGCGCTCCATGAAGACCACGGGCTTCTTCAGGCCCGTCGCCTTGGCAATCACGCCGGTGACGCGGGCGAGCTGCTCGTTGCGGAACTTGACGAAATCTTCGGCACGCTCTTCCTTGCCGTAGAGCTTGCCGATGATCCGCATGGAGTCATCGGTATGCTCCATGGCCTTCTCGCGGAAATCGACGTAGACGAGCGGAATGCCTACCTTGGCGAGCTTTTCGATATAGCCGCTTTCCTCGGTCGCCGATTTGGCATCGATGTTCATGATGACGACGTCGGGCTTCAGCGTGACCGCCTGCTCGATGTCGAAGGTGCCGTCCTTCATGCCGCCGAAGCTGGGGATCTTTTCCATCTCCGGGTATTTCTCGAGATAGGCATTATAGCCGTCGAGATCCGCCTTCTTGAAATCGTCCCGCCAGCCGACGATGCGTTTGAAAGGTGCGTCGGTGTCCAGGGTTGCCGCGAAATAGATCTGCCGTCCTTCACCAAGGATAACGCGTTCGACGGGAACGCTGACCTCGACCTCGCGGCCGCTGATATCCTTTATCGTCACCTTCTCGCCGGCTTCCGCTGCACCCGAAAAAAGAGCGAGCGAAAGCGCGGCGGCGGTTGCCACCACACGAACGTTGAACACGTTTACCCCCGTTGAAATGTTTCGGTGTGGATTTATTATTTTATGACTTTTACAGTCAAGTTATTTCTTTTAGAAGCGTTCCAGACACGGTTCTGGAGGGTGTATGCATCAGGTAGCGGCCCAATCAAATTACAGTCTGAAAGACGAGATCAAGGCCTATTGGTCGGTGAGGGCAGAGACCTTCGACACGCAACCGGGTCATGAAATCTTCTCCGAGGCCGAGCGGGCTGCTTGGCATGATCTCATTCTCAGGCATCTTGGAGAAGGCAAGAGCCGCAAGGCGCTGGATCTGGCTTCGGGTACGGGCGTCGTCTCCCATCTTCTGGACGATCTCGGTTTTTCCGTCACCGGCATCGATTGGGCGGAACCAATGCTGGAGCGAGCACGGGCCAAGGCGAAGTCGCGCGGCCAGGCAATCCGTTTCCTCATGGGTGACGCGGAAAATACCATGGAGGCGGACGCCTCTTACGATATCATCACCAATCGCCATCTCGTCTGGACCCTCGTCGACCCCAAGGCGGCTTTCGCCGAATGGCACCGTGTTTTGAAACCCGGCGGCAAGCTGCTGATCATCGACGGCGATTTCGTCAATCCAAGCCTCGTCTCACTCCTCGCGAACCGTCTCGCCGATGCGTTGTCCCGGCTTCGCCGGAGCTCCGCTCGCCCGCATCAGCCGCCCGCCCTTGCCGAAACGCACAAGAGCATCCTTTCGCGGGTCTACTTTTCGAAGGGTGCACGCGCCGAAGCAGTGGCGGCGTTGCTGACGGACGCCGGCTTTTCGACCATAACCATCGACACGAACATGCGGACGATCCACAGAACGCAGAGAGGGAATTTCACCTTCCTGAAGGGCCTGGAAAGGGCTGCGCAGCATCGCTACGCAATCTGTGCGGTGAAGGCGGTGAACTGACGTTATCCGACGGGATGTCAGGGCCGAGAAGCCGGACACGCGAGAAATCAGATCGACTGTCGGGAGAGCCGCGATTCGGCTCTCACATGAGACCCGGACTTGGATAGACGTCGCGTGAGAGCGGCGGGATGCACGCGTCTCCGGCCTTGGTTGAGCAATAATAATATCAAGCGTTTGCCAATCGTCTCAGCGAAGTATTCTGAACGTATCAATTTTGTTCCCAGCCTCGTAAATATGCGCTCCAGTCATTGCCCTTCATTCGCGCGTACGTATTTTGCTCGGCGTAAGTAATTGATCTTGCGCCACCAAAGCTGGATTTAATGGAGTTATTGATGAAATCTTTATCTTTGCCGCCGCGCCGAACGGCGCTCGCTTTTTGCCTTGGAATAGCCTTTGCTTCGAGCGCCGCAATCCTTCTGCAGCCGAGCCGCGTCGAAGCTCAGTGGGGCGGTAACCAGCCTTACATGCAGTCGGCGCTGAATTCGCTGGTCTCTGCGAAATCATCGTTGCAGAAAGGTACGACCAACAAGGGAGGCCACCGCCTCAACGCGATCAGCCTGGTCGATCAGGCGATCGTCGAGGTGCAGGCCGGCATGGCCGTCGCCAACTGATCGAGCTTGCCGCAAAGCTGCTTCCGGAAGGCGCCCGATTGGGCGCCTTTTTTATTCGATCCAAGCTTCGAACTATTGCGCGTGGCAGTTGGTCGATCTGCCGGCCGCTTCGAGCTGCGCGTCGTCGCCTTTGATCCAGAACACCACGCTGCCATCCGTGTAGCGCGCGCCTGAGCCGGACCTCGCTTGCGGCAAACGGAAGCTGCGGCCACCTGTCGTGATCAGGACCTCGTTCGTGGAATTCACAAAGCTTGCAATGACCGCCGTGCCGTCGTCGCAGCGATACATCACTCCGGCCTGGTCCTGCGCGAAAGCAGCGGCCACGCTCATCAAAGGCAGTGCAGCTCCAAAAACAGCGATTCCGATCCTGGTCACGTCTATCTCCTTGTATCGAAAAGCGCAGCCCGTACCAGAAGGCGACAGCGGCGGCTTTGCCCTCCATCCCTGCTTGCTTTGCACTCCGTCTCATTTCTCCTGGCGGATGGTGCGAAGCGCGGAGAGTTGCGGAATGGCGCCTGTGAGCTCGGCCACCCAGCGCGCCGCTTCGGCGTCGGGACGAGGCTCGGCCGGGCGATCGTCCGGAGGCGCATTGGAGGTCCGTAGCGACCGCTCGCGCGCTTCCCCGGGCGTGAGGCCAAATTCGCGACGAAAGGCCCGGATG
The DNA here is from genome assembly GCF_056755115.1 of Rhizobium sp. SVR5-2C. Lineage (NCBI taxonomy): Bacteria > Pseudomonadati > Pseudomonadota > Alphaproteobacteria > Hyphomicrobiales > Rhizobiaceae > Rhizobium > Rhizobium sp. SVR5-2C. The sequence continues at coordinate 3,160 of NZ_JBNDHT010000172.1, forward strand.
AAGGTCGCGTCCGAGCTGAATTGGCATTCGACGGCAACGTCGATGATCCGCCAGGGGCGGAATGCCGGAGAAACAAGGATGGCGAAGGCGCGGTGCAGCCGGCGCTGTTGAATGTAGCTCGCGGGGCTCTGCGGCGCAAACAGGCGATAGAGGCTGGCGCGCGATAGCGCGAAGCGGCGGCATAGGTTCGTCACATCGAGCGAGGCTGTGCTCAGATTGTCCTCGATGTGCCGTTTGATTCGGGCGCGCAGCGCCTCTTGCGATGAGCTCGGGAGGGGGACGGTGTTGTCGGCGTGGGAATTCATGCCGCCGGCTGCAAGCTGCGCCAGCGATTGGGCTGCCGCTTGGCGCTCGGCCTGCGTCAGTTGCGCCGCGTAACGCTTCAGCGCCAGCATATGTTCGCCGATCAGGGCTCCAAATGCGGTCTCGCGCCTTGCAACGGTGATCGTCGGAACGTTTTCGATCGCGGCGAACAGGGGCGCGAGCAAAGGGCGAGGAAGCATGAAGCTCAAAACTCGGGCTACGCCGTCGTCGCCCGGAATTTCGCGCGTCAGGTGGGGTTTACTCATATTGATGAGGGAGACGTCACCCGCCCGCTGCAGGAAGGTGCGCTCGCCAACGATGAATTCAGCGCCGCCGCCGAGATACATGACGAGCTGAAAGTGATCGAGGCCGCGCGCGATATGCTCGGGCGTCCTGTTATAGCGCAAGGCGCTCGAACGGCCGTCCAGCAGCAACGCATTGCCAAGATGCAGGGTGCTGGCGACGACACGGAAATTCTCCGCCTCGCCAAGCATCGCCGCGTCGCAGATGTCGACGATCAGCTCGCACAAGCGCTCGAACCCCTGCTGCGGCGAGGCGAAAGCAGCCGTATCGAACAACAGCGGCTGTCCGTCTGTATTGGGCGCGGCTTCAACGCTCATTTCGCTTCTTGGGGTCTGAGTAGCAAGGAACAGAAACCTACATAAGGATTTCCGGGGATTTTGGGAAGAACACGAATTTGGGCATAATTTTCATACAAAAGAGATCGAGTTGCAGCAAAATTCTATCCCACGCAGGGCCGGGAAGTTTTGCCCCGATCATGCCGGCCGCTTGCGACGCGCTAAAGGACGGAGGCCGCGCGGAGTTGCCGAGCAAGCGGATTTCGCGCGTGGCGAGCTACGAATTAAAATTATAGCAGCGAGCAAAAATCTATCCTTGTTATGAACCCGGCAGGCTGTATCCGTTTGGGTCACGCTAGCAGTTGGGGAGGGTGCAGATGCGTTTCGACCAGTCGGACGTCGATCTCATTCTCAAATTGCACTTCAGCGCCACAGATCTGCACAGCATTCGCAGCGCCGGCGCCTGATGCGTGTTTTCGGGTCAAATTTCGTTCGTTGAGCGCAAGGCGACCGATGCCGGCGATGCGGTCCGGTATCCGACCATACCCACGGGACGTTAAGAGGAGGAGAGTGAGAGTGAGAGGGATTATTCAGACAGTCGTTGCTTGTCTTGCGCTGGCAGCGACCCCGGTCGTGGCGGCCGATTTTCCGGCCAAGAATATTGAATTCGTGATCCCGGTGAGCCCAGGCGGCGGGTTCGATACGTATGTCCGGGCGATTTCGCCGACCATGGAGCGCCACCTGCCGCAATCCGTCAACGTCGTCCCGACGAACGTTCCGGCCGCTGGCGGCGCGCGCGGCGCGGCGCAGGTTTTCCGTGCCAAGGCCGATGGTTACACGATCGGCATATTCAACATCCCCGGCATGCTGGTTCCCCAGATCCGTGGGGACAGCGGTCTGCAGTACGATCTGACCAAGATGACCTGGCTTGCGAGCTTCGGCCACGATGACTACGGCGTCGGCGTTCCCTCCGCCTCTTCCTACAAGACTGTAGCGGACCTGAAGGCGCTCGGGCGTCCGGTCAAGTTCACAGCCTCCGGCCCGTCTTCCACCGCCTATTCCACCACGATGATCGCGACCGACATGCTCGGCATCAAGCGCGAGATCATCTCCGGCTACAAGGGCAGCAACGACTACGTGCTTGCCGTCATCCGCGGCGATGGCGATGCCGTCATCGGCCCGCTGCCGCTTCTCAAGAAATTCGCCGAATCCGGCGAGATGCGCATTATCGGTACGTTCGAGGAGAAGTCCTCCGTTCCCGGCGCGCAGAATGCTACGGAAATGGGCCGCCCCGAACTTTCCAAACTGACGCTCGGCAGGCTTGTCGCAGGCCCGCCGGACCTTCCGCCCGAGGTCGCAAAGACGCTGGCTGACAGCCTGATGGCCGCCATGCAGGATCCGGACACGGTGAAGTGGTCGAAGGAAAGCGGCATCGACATCGAACCCGGCGACGCGGCTGCGGCCAAGGCTTCGCTCGAAAGCCAGTTCGATTTCTACAAGCAGTACAGCCAATATCTTGGCCCTGCCAACTAAGCACCAGAGGATCGGGAAAGATCGATGCTTGACGTCGCGCTCACCGCGGCTGGCAATGTATTTACGTTGCAGTCGCTTCTGTTTCTGACGATCGGGATGCTGATTGGTCTCATCGTCGGCGTCGTTCCCGGCATGGGCGGCACGACAGCGCTTGCAGTCTTCGGGCCGATGACCGTCGGTCTCGACCCCTATGCCGCCCTTTCACTAGCGGGCGGGCTGATGGGTGCGGTGTCCTTCGGCGGCTCGGTCACCTCGATCCTCATCAACCTGCCTGGCGGCGCGCCCAACGCAGCGACTTGCCTCGACGGATATCCGCTCGCCCAGCAGGGCAAGGCAGGTCTCGCGCTCGGCGCCTCGGCAAGTTCGTCTTCCGTCGGCGGCGTCATCGGTGTCTTCACGCTGCTGCTCGTCATTCCGATCTCGAAGACGATCGTCCTCGCCTTTGGCCCGTCGGAATTCTTCCTGCTGGCGGTGCTCGGGCTGGTGACGATCGCCGCCTGCGCGCCGGGCAACATGCTGCGCGCCATGATCGTCGGCGGTATCGGCTTGCTCTTTGCCTTCGTCGGCTTCGACAACGTCAACGGCGGCACGCGCTTCACCTTTGGCATCGAACATCTGTGGGAGGGCGTTCCGCTGGCTCCGGCGATGATCGGCCTTTTCGCCTTCCCGGAGATGATCGAGCTCTCCGCTAAGGGCGGCTCGATCGCCAAGCACAAGGACAAGGTGGGGCTGACAGGGACGCTGGACGGCGTATGGGCCTCGTTCAAATATTGGAAGACGCTGCTTCGCGGCTCGCTGATCGGCACGCTAGTCGGCGCGATCCCTGGCGTCGGCGGGACAGTCGCCGCCTTCCTTGCCTATTTCAGCACCGTTCAGGCCTCCAAGGATCCGAACAGCTTCGGCAAGGGCAACATTGAGGGGGTCATCGCTCCGGAAGCGGCCAACAATGCCAAGGATGGTGGTAACCTCATTCCGACACTCGCCTTCGGCATTCCCGGCACCGCCGAAATGGCCGTGCTCCTCGGGGTCCTCGTGCTGCACGGTATGGAGCCCGGACCGACGATGATCATGCATCACGAGGCGGAGATCTACGGTCTCATCCTGACGCTGACGCTGTCATCCGTACTTGCTTCGGTGATCGGCCTGATGATGGTCCGCCCGCTGGCGATGATCACGCGCCTCGACGCCCATATCCTGGTGCCCGCCGTCATCGCCATTTCCTTCGTTGGTGCCTATGCCAACGACTCGCTGGCGGGGGATATCGTGCTCGCCTTCGTCTTCGGCATCATCGGCTATCTGCTGATCCGCTTCGATTATCCGCGCCTGCCGCTCGTCATCGCGCTGGTGCTCGGCGAACTTGCCGAACGCAGTTTCGACCAGACGATGATGATCTCGAGTGGGCATTGGTCGATCTTCGTCACCCGTCCGATCTCGGCCTTGCTGCTGTTTATGATCGTCTTTGCTCTCACCTTCCCGATGCTGCGCTCGCTCTCGCGGCGGCAGAAAACGGCCGAGGAATTGTCATGAAGGAATCCCCCAAAGGCTTCAGCGCGCTTGCCCAGAATTTCGCGCCGCCGCTCGTGCTGCTTACCATCACCGGCATCTTCATCGTCGCATCCTACGGATATCCGCCCGCCTCGCGCGAGGTCCCTCTCCTTGTCTGCTATACGCTGGTGGTGTTGATCGCGCTCGATATCCTCTCGCGCACGGCGACCCGCACCGGCGAGCTCGTCCGTAAATATCTCAATCCTGGAGCCGGCATCACGCAGATGCCCAAGAGCGACGAGGAGGACGAAGGACATCCGTCCGGCCGCCGTGAGCTGTTGGCGGTCGGCTGGGTTGCCGCCTTTACGGCGGGCGTGATGCTCGTCGGCATTCTGCCCTCGGTGCCCGTCTATCTGGCCTCCTACATGATCTTGGAGGGCCGCAAGAAGCCCCTCTTCAGCATCTTGATCGCGGCTGCCGTCGTTCTGTTCCTGTGGGTCAGCTTCGAAGAGATCCTTTCCATTCCGCTCTATCGCGGCGTCCTCTTCGAGGACTGACGAGCGGCCTCAACATTCACATTCAAGGAATATCATCAAGGAGTTTCAATGAGCGGTTTTCAGGAAGCAAGGTCCGGTACGGGATATGACGTCGAGGAGCGCCGGCTGCGCGAGGAGGTGGCCTCCTGCACGCTGATTCTCAACAGTCTCGATATCCTCGGTTATAGCGGCCATGTCAGCGCCCGGCTGCCAGACGGACAGCATATCCTGATCCAGTCCTTCGACCAGAGCCGCGCCTCGTTGGGACCGGACGATCTTCTGATCTGCGACATGGAAGGGAAGGTCGTCGTCGGACCGAAGGGCATCCGCGCGCCGGCCGAAGTCTATCTCCACACCGAAGTGCTGAAGGCGCGTCCCGACGTCAATTCCGTGGCGCATTTCCATGACGATCTCGCCACGACCTTTACGATCGTCAAGAACAAGCCGCTGCTGCCGGTCAAGAACCACGCGATCCGCTGGGCGAGTGGCATCCCGGTACATCCGGATCCGAGCCATGTCAGCGATTCCGAGCTCGGCCACGCGCTGGCGAAGACGCTTGGCGGTCATCAGGCGCTGCAGATACGCGCCCATGGCCAGGTCATCGTTGCCGAATCCGTCAAGGCGCTGTTGATCGATTCCGTGCATTTCGTCGAAAATGCCAAGGCGCTCTACGACGCGCATCTCTTGGGAGAGGTCGAGCCCCTGACCGCCGCCGAGCTCGAGGATTTCGGCCGCACCTTCAATCGCGACCGGCACGTGGCCAAGCTCTGGAAATACTATGTCGGCCGTGCCGTCGACGATGGAATCATTCCGGAAACCTGGTCATCGGTCGTTGCCTGATCAGCGACAAGACAACCCCTGCGGCAATATACGGAAACATGATGATGGATCAGCACGATCTCCTTGAGGAACTGGTAACGGCGAACCGAATCTTGGCCAACGAAGGGGTTCTGGATTCCTTCGGACATGTCAGCGTGAGAAATCCTGAGAATCCGAACAGCTTCTTTCTGTCACGGGCGCGGGCGCCGGCGATCATCGAAGCCTCTGATATCATGGAATTCACGCTGGACGGGACGAGCATCGGCGCGGAGCCTGGCAAGCCTTATTCCGAGCGCTTCATTCATGCCGGCATCTACGAAGCGAGACCAGAGATCAATGCCGTTGTCCACAATCACAGCCCGAGCGTGATCCCGTTTTCCGTGACCGGCAAGAAGCTTCGACCGATCATGCACATGTGCGCGCCGATCGGCGACGACATTCCGACGTGGGATATCAGCCACAAGTTCGGCGAAAGCACCAATCTTCTGGTGACCAACATAGACATGGGTCGCGATCTCGCCGCCTGCCTTGGCGGGCGGACGATGACGCTGATGCGGGGGCATGGCAGCACGGTCGTCGGGCGCTCGCTGCGTGAGGCGGTCTTTACGGCCGTCTACATGGAGCTCAATGCCGGCATGCAGATGAAGGCGATGGCGCTGGGGGAGGTGACCTATCTCTCCCCGGGCGAGATCGCCGCCATCGAGCGCGGTCGCGCAGGCTTCACCTTCGAGCGCGGCTGGGAGAACTGGTGCCACGAGGTCGACCGCCCCTACGTACCGGGCAATTGGGATTTCGGGGAGGGCTATTCCCGTACCGATAGGCAGGCGGGTGGCTAGCCGCTAGGCGGTTCGGGGAAGCCGGCCGGACCGGGCCGCGCTTCCATAAGCTTCAATGAGAGCCCGCGGCGCCCAGCATGGATATCCAGACAAACCAGGCAATTCCTCTGAGACCCACTTCGCTGCTGATGCTTTTCACCGTTTGCTTCAGGATCGGGATCCTGAGCTTCGGTGGAGGTCTGTCCGGCTGGCTCTATCAGGAGTTCGTCCGCAAGCGGAATTGGATCAGCGAAGATGATTTCGCGAGCAGCATGGCGATTTCGCAAATGCTGCCAGGGGCCAATGTCGTCAACATGGTGGTTTGCATGGGCGAGCAACTGCGCGGGCCGCTGGGAGCCGCCACCTGCATTTTCGCCTTTCTGGTGGGTCCCTTTTTTGCCGTCATCGCACTCGGAGTGCTCATCGGCCATCTCGGTGATGCCAAAGCTTTCGAGGCGAGCCTGATCGGCGTTGCCGCCGCGGCGACGGGACTGCTCAGCACCGTCGGTTGGCGGGGCATCGTGAGATCCCGCCGCAACTGGGCGGCTCTGTTCGTCACCATCGTTACCATCATTACTGTCGGCATCCTCCAATGGCCGCTTCTGCCCGTTGTGGCCGTCATTGCGCCGGTCAGCGTTCTCTTGCGCTGGAAACGGGGGGCGGCCGATGCGCGATGATGTTCTAATCGGGCTGGTGATGATCTTTGTGCCCTTCTCGCTGGCTTCGATCGGCGGCGGCGGCAGCATCATCGCGGGCCTCGAGAGCGAGCTCGTCACCGGGCGGGGCTGGCTAACTTCCAAGGAATTCGTCGAGCTCTTCGCCGTTTCCCGCGCGGCACCCGGCCCCGGGACCATGCTCGCCACGCTGATCGGGTGGAGAATGGCCGGCTGGACGGGCGCGCTCGTTGCTTCGCTCGCCTTCTTTCTTCCCTCCTCGCTGCTTTGCTACGCCGTCTTCCGGCTCTCGAACGCCCATCGCGAGAAAGCATGGCATCGCATCATGCGCGAAGGGCTCGCGCCGATCGGCACCGGCCTCATCATCGCCGGCGTTATTTCGATATTGCGTCTGACGAGCGGAAACATCGCCTCGGTCGCAATCGCGCTCGCCGCGGCTGTAACTTTGATAGCAGTCCCGCGCCTGCCGCCGCTGCTTGTGATCGCGCTCGGCGGCTGCATCACTTGGATGATGTATGGGGTGCTGAGCTGACCGGCGAAGCGGCGCTAAGCCGAGCTTTCCATCGTCGATTTGACAACAGACCTGGCGCGTTACGCAACGTCCCACAACGTTGCTGGAAGATATGTCCTCTAGCACCGCATCTCGTTGTCCCATAATGAAGATAATGCCGTACTAGTTGGACATCTGGTTGTGCCTAAGACGGTCGGTAATGCCGCCTTTTGACTGATCGGACTGCTTTGGAAAGAGCTTCGGGACATCGTGCTAGCTATGCATCACGAAATAACACTTGCTTCGCTCCGCTATTTTGTCTCCGTGGCGGAGGAGCGGAGTTTCACCCGGGCAGCCCAGCGGCTCAATGTTGCGCAACCGGCCTTGAGTCGGCAGATATCCAAGCTGGAGGTGGCGCTCGGCTCGCCGCTCTTCACACGATCCGTTCGCGGAGTGCAATTGACGGAGGCCGGCGAGGTATTGCTTACCCGCGCCTACACGATCTTCAATCAGGTCGAACAAACTGTCCACGATATCGCCATCACGGCAAATGTCGCGCGCGGCGTGGTGACGGTCGGAATGCCGCCGACACCCGGGGAACTGATCGCTCCGCCGCTTCTGGAATATGTGCGCGAGAACTACCCTGAAATCGAACTCCGCTTTCGTGAGGCCTTCAGCGGCGATCTGCTTCGTATGCTGAACAACAACGAGATCAGCCTCGTGGTCATGCATGAGGCCCCTTCAGAAGATGACTTTCTCGTCACGCATCTGCTGGACGAATATCTCTGGGTCGTCGGCAAGTCGGGATCGCTCAAGCAGGAGAGCTATACCTTCGCCGAGGCGGCGGCCCTGCCTCTCATCCTGCCCAGCCGGCCGAATTTCCTGCGCATTTTGGTTGATCAGGAGGCGGAGAAACACAAGCTCGATCTCAATATCGTCCAGCGCTCGGACGGCGTGTGGATCACCAAGGCGCTGGTGCGATACGGCCTGGGCTATACGATCCTGACCCAGGGCGGCGTGCTGTCCGAGCGGCTGCACGGTACCGTCGATGCCGCGCCGATTGTATCACCGCAGATCAACTGGACGCTGATTACGGCAACGCGACTCGACCAGGCAAACAAGCCAGCCTTCCGGGCGGTGAACGAGGCCATCCGCAACATCGTCGAAAGGCTGCGGGAGAGTTCGGCTTGGAAATAACCATGCCGAGGCGGCATGGAGACGATAGTAAAGAAGTATTTGTGATATAGATTTACACTCCTTTAATCTGCCCGCGAATTCCTAATCGAATCCGCGAGGGCGCATTGAGCATTCGCCAGTTACAGAGCGAGATCGGACCAGGCGGCGCGACAGAAACGCGTTTGGGGCCCTCCGAGACCCTGTTCCCGGATCGTCCCGCAGGAGCAGAGTTTCAGGTCAAAGTCGATGGTTTAAACCTCCGGGTCCGGGTCGATGGCGCGCCAGGCAAGCCATGGATCGTCTTCAGCAATTCCCTCATGACATCCCTTGATATCTGGAATGATCAGGTCGCGGAACTTGCGGCCTCGTTCCGAATTCTTCGCTATGACCAGCGCGGTCACGGCGGCAGCGACGTACCGCAACAGCCGGCCGATTTCGACCGTCTGGCAGACGATCTGCTCGAACTGATGGACGCCTTCGGTATCGCCTCGGCGACATTGGTCGGCATTTCGATGGGTGCGGTGACTGTGCTGGCCTTTGCGTTGCGCAGTCCCGGCCGTGTGGACCGCCTCGTCATGGCGGACGGTCAGGCAGCGACGGCACGGGGCGGAGCAACGGTCTGGCAGGAGAGGATCGACCTCGCCCAAGGCAAGGGCATGGCCGGTCTTGTCGAGCCGACGCTGCAGCGCTGGTTTCTGCCGGCGAGCATTGCCGGGAAGGAGAGCGGAGTCGATATCGTCGGCGAGATGATCGCCTCGACGCCGCTCGAAGGCTTTGTCTTGGGCGCGCGGGCGCTTCAATCCTTCGATTACCGGCCGCGCCTCGCAAGGCTGGAATGTCCGGTTCTGCTGATCGCGGGATCCGGGGACAGGCCGCTTGCCGAGACCATGCGAGACATGGCGCCGCAGATTGCCGGCGCCCGCTTTGTCGAGATTCCGGAGGCGGGTCATCTGCCGAATGTCGAACGACCGTCGCGTTTCAATGCGGCGCTTGTGGATTTCATCAACCGCTCCGGCGGTTGAGAAGAAGTAGGCACAGACCGCGCTCGGAGAGGACCGCGGAGCTGTGCCGGAGATGTGCAATCACACTGCTATAGGG
>NZ_JBNDHT010000173.1:0-12528 GCF_056755115.1 Rhizobium sp. SVR5-2C
AGCCAGTTCTATCGCGGCCATGGCGGTATCGACTTCTGTGAAGGCATCGAAAACTTCGATCACAGGCAGCTGAAGAAAATCGGCTTCATCTGGAACTGAGAAGCGCAGGCGCCGGCCTTTTAAAAACGCCATTCAAAAACAACGTAACGCCTTGAAGTGGTTGGGCAAACGCCTTGCCCGTTTCTCAACGTTGCAGAATGCATCCTACAGAAGACGGACGCCTCGTGTTGCGCTGCGGAATGAAACAGACTATTTGGCTGCGAACCGTTCACTTTGTTGGAGTTTCGAATGCGCATAGACGCTGTTTCAATCGGCAAGAATCCACCTGAGGACGTTAACGTCATCGTTGAGGTCCCGGTCGGCGGTCACCCCATCAAGTACGAGATGGACAAGGAAGCCGGCACGCTGGTTGTTGACCGCTTCCTCTATACGCCGATGACCTATCCCGGCAATTACGGCTTCGTGCCGCACACGCTCTCGGAAGACGGCGATCCGATCGACGTGCTGATCGCCAGCACGCGCCCGCTGGTCCCGGGCTGCGTCATCAATGTCCGCCCGATCGGCGTTCTGAAGATGGAAGACAATTCCGGCAAGGACGAGAAGATCATCGCTGTCCCTTCGCCGAAGCTGACGCTGCGCTACGAGAAGGTGAAGGACTATACCGACCTTCCGGAAATCACGCTGAAGCAGATCGAGCACTTCTTCGCGCACTACAAGGACCTGGAACCCGGCAAATGGGTGAAGATCTTCGGCTGGGGCGATTCGAAGGAAGCAGGCCAGCTGATCCTCGAGGCCGTCGAGCGCGCCAAGAAGGCGAATTAAGCCGATTACGGCTTGAGAAGAATTTCGAGCCTTTCGACCAAATCCTCCGGGTCACCTTCGATCCGGAGGATTTTTTTGCGCGCTGTATCGCCTGATATCAGTTCGATCGAGGATTTCGGAATGCCGAGCGCTTTGGAGAGAAGCGCGATCAGCGCCTTGTTGGCTTTTCCCTTTTCGGGGACTGCCGTGACGCGGGCCTTCAGATGACTCGCGCCGTCTCCCTCGGTCTCGATACCATCGATCGCATCGCGCCCGCCGTTCGGCGTGAGCCGTATGGTGAGGCGGACGTGGTCATCGAAAATCTTCCAGGCGGAGGTCACGCCACCAGCGGGAAAATCGTGTTCCACATGAAGGAGCGCAGGAAGAAGATGATCAGCAGCAGGATGATTGGCGAGATGTCTATGCCGCCCAGATTGGGCAGCAAACGGCGGATCGGCCGGAGCAGCGGTTCGGTGACATTGTAGAGGAACATGCCGACCGAATTGACGAACTGATTGCTGGAGTTGATGACGTTGAAGGCGTAAAGCCACGAGAAAATGGCGCTAGCAATCAGCACCCAAGTGTAAAGATTCAAAGCCAAATCAATGGTTTGAAAGAGGGCAATCATCGTCGTCTCCAGTTCGTTGCTGACAGACATGTAGCCATTGGCGGCTAAACGGGCAAGTGCCGCGTAAAAACGGGTGGTGAATCGCGTTTTTACGCGTGCCAGAGGCTCGTCGAACGCATCGTTCAGCAGCAGAGAAGGGTGACGGCAGGATCTTGTTCGTTGGGGATCAAAAGGGGAGCGAGCGGGGGTGCGCTTAAGCGGGGAGCGCAGCCATTGAGCTCGGTGCGGTCTTTGCCGTCTTGCCTTCGAAGACGATATCGAGAAATTCGTTGAGCCATGCCTTGAGTGGCGCGTCGAAAAGCATGCGCCCTTCGAGATGCTCACGCCCCTGCTGCGCATTGGGCAGGATGAAGCGATGGGCGCCATGGACGACCCAGCGATGCATCATTACGCGAGTGAGCTCCGCATGGAACTGCAGCGCCCAGGCATTGCGGTTGTAGCGAAAGGCCTGGTTGGGATAGGTATCACCTTCCGCGAGCAGGTCAGCGCCGTGCGGCAGATCGAAGCCTTCACGATGGAAGTGATAGACCATCTTCGGCCAGTGCATCAGCAGCCGGCCCTTTTCGGTCGGTCGCAGCGGATACCAGCCGATCTCGGTCGAGCCGTCGGTATTTGGCTGAACCTTGCCGCCGAGATGGCGTACGAGCATCTGTGCTCCAAGGCAGATACCGAGCAGCGGCCGGTTCTCTTTGAGCGGAATGTCCATCCAGTTGATCTCTGTCTTGACGAAATCGTCCGGATCGTTTGCGCTCATTGGTCCGCCGAACACCACCGCTCCGGCATGGCCTTCGAGCGTGGTCGGCAGCTTGTCGCCCAGAGCAGGGCGGCGCATGTCAAGGCGATAACCCTTCTCGACTAGGAGCTGACCGACGCGACCGGGGCTGGAGTGCTCCTGGTGCAGAACGATCAGGACCGGGCGTTTGTCGCGGCTGAGCGGGCGGTCAATCGGCGTCATCTTGCTGTACCACCGCATGGGTCACGCGGGCGGCGGCCTCCTGACGCTTCTGGATGCGCTCGCGGGAGGAGACGCCGAGCAGGTCGGCGATCCGCCAGATGACGTGGTCCTCCATCTCGCTGCGCTCGCCATCGGCATAGACGATATCCCAAAGGATGCCGATGAGTTCCAGCCGCTGCTCGGTGTTGAGATGGCGCTTTAGATCCGATGTGAAGTGATAGTAGTCAACAGCGGTGCTTTCCGCTTCCTGCGCGGCTGCGATCACCCCGTCCAGCTGCTTTCCGTCGAGACGATATTGCTCCTTCAGCAGTTTGCGCAGCCGCTTCTTTTCGCTGTCTTTGATTTTGCCGTCAGCTTCCATCACCTGCATGCAGAGAGCGGCAACGGCGATGCGCGGATCGTCAGGATCGAAACCCTTCTTGGGATTGTCGGCAGTGATGTTGTGGAGGAATGCCTGAAAACGTTCGAACATGCGGATTTTCGTTCCATTCAGAAAAGGCGAAGCCGTGTCTTGGGTTCCGCGCTTGTATTGTGAACGCCAGGATCATCCGGCATTCCATAATAGGGTTGTGGTTCTGGCTGCTCATGAACCACAGCCGCGTTGGCCGGCTTCGGCGCGGAAGCCGGTGCCGGGCGCGCTGCCTCGGCAATCGTTGCGGCGCGCTCCAGCTCGATGATTCGATGGTCGTTAGCCGCGCTTTCCGACCGTGTCCCGCGCACGGGCGGCAGGGTTTTCAGCGCGGTATCGATGGAGACGGTGGAGCCTTCCTCGACCGGTCCTTCGAGTTGGCCAAAGGGCGCCTTCCACTCGAAGGCGTCGAGACGGCCGGTGACGGGTGAGACAGGAAGCCATTTATCCGAAACGAAACCGTCGGCGACCCAAGCCGGATCGCGAGGAGCCTTCAGCGCTTGGGCCAGCCAATGGCGGACGCGACCCTGGTCGCCGGTGTCGGCTTCTTCGATATCGGCAAGCAGCAGGAAGGCTGCTTCCCGCGGCTGCATGCGGGCAGCGGCTTCGGCCTTGGCCCGCGCCTTGGTGAAGTCCCTCGCATCGAGCGCCGCCTGCGCCACGACGAGGAGCGATTCGACGTTGTTTGGGCGCAAGGCCTCCAGCCGCTCAGCGCGTTTCAGGCGATCAACCGTGGAATCGCCGCTTCGGGCGAGAACATAGGCCTGGCCGACCTCGGGATGCGGTTCTGCCCTCCATGCCTGCTCGAGGACCGTGGCAGCCTTGCGCACTTTGTCTTCGCGAAAAAGCGCCTTGGCGGCAATAATGGCCGCCGGCCGGAAATCCGGGACGAGTTTCAGTGCGTATGTCGCGTCGTCGCGTGCGCCGGCAGGGTCGCTTTCCAGCTTGTCGTCGGCGCGAGCCGTGAGCAGGACCCCTCGCAGGCGGTCCGCCTCCTGCTTTTCGATGACACGGGCGGCTTTCTGACGGTCGAGAAGGCGAATGGCATCGTCCCAGTGGCCGGCCTGGCTGCGATACTCCAGCGTCGCCTGAGCTGCCCAGGGCAGATAGGGCGCGGTGTCGGCCGCCTTTTCGGCATATTGGCGCGCGGCCTCGTTGGCGCCGAGGCGTTTAGCTTCGAGATAAAGCCCGCGAAGGCCGAGTTCACGCGTTTCCGGATCGTTGGCCATGGCCTCGAATTTGGCGCGCGCCTCGTCATGCCGTCCCTCGATCAAGGCGGCCTGTGCTTCGAGGAGGTTGATCAGCGGTTCCTGATCGGCCCGGATGAGCCCTCGGGATCTGGCTGCCATCTTGCGCGCCAGCAGGGCGTTGCCGGCGCCGGCAGCAATAAGACCAGTCGACAGCGCCTGATAGCCGCGGTCCCGCTTGCGGGCGCGAAAATAGCGGGTGACGGAATGGGGCGAGGTCCAAATCGTGCGGATCAGCCACCAAGCGACCATGACGACCGCAAGCAGCGCTATGAGGCCGCTTGCCGCGACGATCAGCTTTGTTTGATAGAGCTGACCTTCCCACACCAGCGACAGATCGCCGGGGCGGTCTGCAAGCCAGGAGAAGCCATAGCCGAGAACGAGAACGAGGACGGCGAAGACGACGAGACGGATCATCGGTCAGCCCTCCTTGCCAGTGCCGGAGATGGCATTGGAGAGCGTGCCCGCGACAAGTTCCTCGACGCGGATGCGAGCCTCCAGCGACTGCTTGAAGGCGGCAGAAGCCTGCTTTGCGTTCGCGGGCAAATTGTTCCACTCGTTGGAGGCACCCGGGAGGTCGCCATTCTTCACCTTATCTTCCATGCGGGCGGCGACTGCCTCAACGCTGTCGCCTTCGATGTTTCCGACAGGGCGCACCGTGACCAGCGACTTGGCGCTCGCCATCAGCCGGTCGGACCAGCTCTGGTTCGGATCCTGCTGGTCGACGGAATGGACGATGGCGGTCGCAACATCGGGAATTTGGCGGATCAGCTCGGCGCGGGAGGGTACGCCGGTTTCGGCAAAGTTGCGGAGATCGGCGACGGCAGGATCGTCTGGAGAAACGCCGGCGAAAGTGTCGAGCTCGGCCATGAACGGACCGCCGCGGTCGATTGCCGCCTTGAGCGCAGCTGCCGCAATGGCCTTGGCGACGGCGACATCCTGACGCGGCTCGTTCAGCTTCTTCTCGGCTTCCTCCAGGCGCTTGGCGATATCGGCGTCGCTCGACGCCTCTTGTTGGGAGGATTGCGACAGCGAAGCTTGCAACTGCTCCATCTGAGAGGTCAAATCCGCGACCTTCTGGTTCAGTGCGTCCACCGCTGCGGTATCCGCCGGCGCGGCCGTAGCGGGCGTCTTCGCCGCCGTTTCGAGGGTAGAGATGCGATCCTCAAGCGCGGCATTAGCCGTATCAGGGGCTGCAGCGAGACTGGCGACGGACTGCTTCAGGCCGTCGATCTCAGCAGCAAGGTCGGCTGTTTCCGCCGATGTCTCCTGCGGCGGCGCCGAGGGGAGGTAGCCTGCATATTGGATCACGCCAGCGCCGAGCAAGGCAACAAGGCCACCGAATATGCCGGCGGCGATCAAGCCCGAGGTCGTTCCGCCACGCTGTGGCTGCGGGACCGGTTCGGACTCAGCTCGGGTCTCGGGCTGTGCGGGCTCTTCGGAGGTCGAGAGAGACTCGTCGGCGTCCCTTAACTGCTGCTCTTCGTTCGTGACAACAGGTTCGGCCTGATTGGCTGCTATGTCCCCGGGACCAGCAGCTTCCGCCTCAGTTGCGGGCTCTTCGAGCTTCTCGGTATCAGGTGCTTTGGCAATTTTCTGCGCCTCCAAATCGATCGTCACCGGCTCGTCGGTATTCTTCGAATGGCGTGGCGGCTTTCCCGATACCATGAGGATCCTCATTTTCCTGCATTGCAACGAAACTAGTCAGTGATGCCAGTGAAGAAAAGAGGCCACCTCAAATTTGGTGGGCTAACCCTTCAAAGAAGCGAGAGAAGGCTGGTTTCGTCAGGCGATGCTGCAATGCGAAGTTTCTTACCGAGCGCAGCCGGAATGGCCGTCGCAACTGATTTGCTGAGACATAAGATGAGGGCATCGTCAATCCAGGCAGATTCCGATTGGATTTCAGCGAGATGGAAAAAGCTCTCCGCGGTCTGACGAGAATAGAGAAGTATAGCCTGCGGAGGCGGCGTCAGTGCCGTTCGCAGAGTGTCCGGATCGGGTGCTGCGGGCTGCATTCGATAGCATTCGATGACGTCGAGCTTCAGATCAAGTGCGCGTGACCTGAGTTCAAATGTCTCCGCGCGCGGCCACCCGGCAAGATAGGTGACTGTCTCCTGCGTTTGACGTGCGATCAGTTCGGCCAGTTGCGCCCCGTCACCGGATGAAGCGGCGACCGAATTGAAGCCGATGGCTTCAGCTTCCTTCGCACTGGCGCCCCCGACCGCAAACAGAGGCCGCAGGAGATGGGGTTTGATATCTTCACCCGACAAAGAGAGCACGCGAACAGCCTCGGCGCTCGTGATCGCAATCGGGCCGTTACTCCTCGCCAGCCCGTCTATTGCGGCCCTGCTATCATGCACCGGCCGCGAGAGCGGCAACAGCACCGGCTCGTGCCCCATGTCGCGCAAGCTGTTGGCGGTTCGTTCCCCCGAAGGCAGTGGACGGGTGACGAGCACGCGCATCGTGCATCAGCTCCAGTCGTCGAAGAAGCTGCTACCGGCGCGCGCCCGGATGTCCTGACCGGCGCGCGTTCCAAGCGCTGCGGCATCGCGCCGGTGTCCGTCGATGGTAACCGAATGCTGGTTGCGGCCGTCCGGCGTGATGATCAGGCCGGAGAATTTGATCAGATCGCCTTCGCAGATCGCGTAGCCGCCGATTGGCGTGCGGCAGGAGCCATCGAGTGCGGCAAGGAAAGCGCGCTCGCAGGATACGGCATCGAAGGTTGTCGGGTCGTTGATCGGGACAATCAGATCGTCGGTTCTTTGGTCGCCGATGCGGCTTTCGATGCAGATTGCGCCCTGCGCGGGCGCGGGCGGGAAAGTGTCGGGGTCGAGGATGTCGGTGATCACGCTGACCTTGCCGAGACGCTTCAGCCCCGCGAGCGCCAGCAGCGTTGCATCGACCTGGCCTTCATCCAGCTTGCGCAGGCGGGTTTCGACGGCGCCCCGGAAGACCACGACCTTGATATCCGGGCGGATGCGGCGGATCAAGGCCTGCCGGCGGAGCGAGGCCGATCCGACGGTTGCGCCATGCGGCAGCTCTATCAGTTTCGGCGCCGTGCGGCCGATCACTGCATCGCGAATGTCTTCGCGCGGCAGAAACGCGGAAAGATAGAGTCCTTCCGGTAGCACTGTCGGCATGTCCTTGGCGGAGTGGACGGCGAGGTCGAGGTCGCCGCTGGCGAGCTTTTCTTCCAGTTCCTGCGTAAAGAGACCCTTACCGCCGATTGCGGCGAGCGAGCGGTCGGTGATGCGATCGCCTGTCGTCGTTAGCACGACGATTTCGAACATTTCCTCCGGCAGGCCGTGCGCTGCCATCAGCCGGTCGCGCGCTTCGTGGGCCTGGGCTAGCGCCAGCGGGCTGCCTCGCGTGCCGATCCGGAAAGGTTTTGTTTGCATCCGCTTTGATCCGTTGTTACCGGAAGGTCTCGTAACCGGGTTTATCAACCATCGCAATCAACGATAGGCTTCATGGCTCCCTTTCTCCGCATCCTCGGCATCGAAACAAGCTGCGACGAGACCGCCGCGGCTGTTGTCGAGCGCGATGCCGACGGGCGCTCGAACGTGCTCTCCGACGTCGTTCTGAGCCAGCTCGACGAGCATAGCGCCTATGGCGGCGTCGTACCAGAGATCGCCGCACGCGCCCATGTCGAGGCGCTCGACACACTGATCGACGAAGCTTTGCAGCGAGCCAATCTGTCGCTCTCCGACGTCGATGCGATCGCCGCAACCTCCGGGCCGGGGCTGATCGGCGGGCTGCTGGTGGGGCTGATGACCGGCAAGGCGATCGCCAAGGCCGCCGGCAAGCCACTCTATGCCGTGAACCATCTCGAAGGCCATGCGCTAACGGCGCGGCTGACGGACGGGCTCGCCTTTCCCTATCTGATGCTGCTCGTGTCCGGCGGGCATACGCAGCTCATCCTCGTTCGCGGCATCGGTCAATATGAGCGCTGGGGAACGACGATCGACGATGCGCTTGGCGAGGCCTTCGACAAGACCGCGAAGCTGCTGGGGCTGCCCTATCCAGGCGGGCCGCAGGTGGAAGAGGCGGCAAAGGACGGTGATCCGGACCGCTTCGACTTCCCGCGGCCGCTGGTCGGAGAAGCACGCCTCGATTTCTCCTTTTCGGGGTTGAAGACGGCGGTAAGGCAGGCAGCGACGGATATCGCGCCGCTAACCGACAAGGATGTCGCCGATATCTGCGCCTCGTTCCAGAAGGCGATTTCGCGGACATTGAAAGATCGCATCAGCCGTGGATTGCAGCGGTTCAAAGCGGAGTTCCCGCATCTGAACGAGAAGCCGGCTTTGGTCGTCGCGGGAGGCGTTGCGGCCAATCTGGAAGTGCGTGGTACGCTGCAGGCGCTTTGCGACAAACACGGCTTTCGCTTCGTCGCGCCGCCGCTGAGATTGTGCACCGACAATGCTGTCATGATCGCCTGGGCAGGGCTGGAGCGCATGGCCACGGGCGTTGCGCCGGATGACCTCGATGTGCAGCCACGCTCGCGCTGGCCGCTGGATTCGAATGCGGAAGCGCTGATCAACTACGGTAAGCGAGGAGCAAAGGCATGAGCGAGCGAATTGCTGTCGTTGGCGCCGGTGCGTTCGGAACGGCGCTTGCAGCCGTTATTACCCTCACCGGCCGCAGTCAGGTCACGCTCGTCGGCCGCGATCCTTCGCTGATCGCCGACCTGAAGGAGGAACGCATCCATGATGCCGTTCTCCCCGGGATTGTGCTGCCGGAAGCGCTTGCGTTTTCGGCAGAGCCTGACGCGATCGGTGGCGCAGATATCGTGCTATTCGCCATGCCGTCGCAGGCGCAGGCGGATGCGGCCCGGCAATATGGCCCCTATCTTGCCAAGGATGCGATCGTCGTTACCTGCGCCAAGGGCATCGAGCGGGCGACCGGCAACTTGCTGACCGATATGCTCGAACGCGAGTTGCCGCAGCATCACATTGCGGTGTTGTCCGGGCCGGGCTTTGCGGCCGATATTGCGAAGGGGCTGCCGACCGCGATGGCAATTGCGGCGTCGGATATGGTTGTCGCCGACCGGCTGGCGCAAGCGATTTCAGGCCGGACTTTCCGGCTTTACGCATCGGTCGACCGCATCGGAGTGCAGCTCGGCGGCGCCCTGAAAAACGTTCTGGCGATTGCCTGCGGCATTGTTGAAGGCTGCGGCATCGGCGATTCAGCGCGTGCGGCCCTGATTGCGCGCGGACTGGCGGAGATGTCGCGCCTCGTGGTCGCCAAGGGCGGGCAGGCGGATACGGTGCGCGGGCTTTCCGGGCTGGGCGACCTGGTGTTGACGGCAACGAGCCATCAGTCGCGCAACCTGCGCTTCGGTATTGCGCTCGGACACGGCGAAAAGGCCGACCCCTCGCATGGCGATCTGGTGGAAGGCGCATTTGCCGCGGCCGTCGCCTCGCGGTTGGCGCGTGAAGTTGGTGTCGAAATGCCGATCACCGACGCCGTCTCGGCCATTATCGACGGCAAGCTTGGGATTGCAGAGGCCATCGAACAATTGATGACACGTCCGATTACGACCGAATAGGAGACAGACATGTTTTTCGCCCTTCTTTGCAAGGATAAGCCGGAGCATCTCAATCTGCGTATGGAAGTGCGCCCCGTGCATGTGGAATACTTGAACAAGCTGAATGCCGAAGGCACGCTCGGCATGGCCGGACCGTTCCTCGATGGTGACGGCAAGCCTTGCGGCAGCATGGTGATCGTGAAGGCCGAGACGGCGGAAGCAGCCAAGGCGCTTGCCGATGCCGACCCCTATGCGAAAGCCGGCCTGTTCGAGAGCGTCGAGATTAAGCCGTTCAATTGGGTCTTCAACAAACCGGAGGCGTGAAATGGCGCATTGGCTCTATAAATCCGAACCGTCTTCCTGGTCATGGGAGCAGCAGAAGGCCGCGGGCGAGAAAGGCACCGAATGGACGGGCGTTCGCAACTACCTTGCCCGCAATAACATGCGCGCCATGCAGATCGGCGACAAAGGCTTCTTCTACCATTCCAACGACGGTCTGGAGATCGTCGGCATTGTCGAGGTCTGCGCGCTGTCGCATTCGGATTCCACGGCAAAGGGCGATCCGAAATGGGATTGCGTCGATATCCGCGCCGTGCGTGATGTGCCGAATCCGGTGACGCTGAAGGACATCAAGGCGAACGAGAAGCTTTCGAAGATGTCTCTGGTGACCTCGATGCGGCTTTCGGTCCAGCCGGTGACCGATGATGAGTGGCTCGAAGTCTGCCGCATGGGCGGCCTCGACAATCCGCCGCGCTGACCGCCCCTTGAAGACCGATCCGGAACTCTTCATCCACGCAAACACGAGCCTGATCACGCCACCGCATGTGCCGGAGATCAGGCTGCACCTCGCGAGCGAAGCGCACCAACTCTGGCTCAAGACGGAGGAAGAACTGGCGGAGATCGGTCTGCCGCCGCCGTTCTGGGCCTTCGCCTGGGCAGGCGGGCAGGGACTTGCACGCTATATCCTCGATCATCCGCAGACGGTGCGGGGCAAGCGCGTTTTCGACTTTGCAACGGGCTCGGGCCTCGTCGCGATCGCGGCGAAACTGGCAGGTGCGGCGGCGGTGAGGGCTGCGGACATCGATCCCTGGGCCGAAACTGCCGTGCGGCTCAATGCAGCTGCAAACGGTGTCTCGGTTGATTTCGATGGCGCCGATCTCATCGGTCAGGACGTTGATGCCGATGTTGTGCTGGCGGGCGACGTTTTCTATGACCGCGCTTTCGCAGAGGCGCTCGTTCCGTGGTTCGAGCGGCTCTCCGGTGAAGGCAAGGAGGTTCTCGTCGGCGATCCGGGACGCGCCTATCTGCCGAAAGAACGGCTGGAGCTTTGCGCGATCTACGAAGTCCCCGTGACGCGGGCGCTCGAGGATAGCGAGATCAAGAAAACGACTGTCTGGCGATTCAGGGCCTGATCACGCAGACGTTGGCCTCATAGCTGCAAGGATCACCTTGCTGGGCGACATCAATCACCTTGGCTATAGGCGCGAGGGGTGCGGCCTGCGGTGCGCCGTAGGGCGCATAACCCTCGGCGCCGAAATAGGTGTTGCCTTCCGTCTCATACGCGTAGGAGCCGCCGTACACGCCATTGTTACCGTCGTAAGCGCCATTGTAGAAGTTCGGTGCTAGTTGCGGCGCTACCGCAATGACACTGCGGACGCGATAGCCATTCCATGACGGTGAGAAATGCCTGAGGCGAACAAAGCGCTTGTGGAAGTGCCGGCGATCGCCGAACTCGTGATTGAAGAACCTTTGATTGCCGAACAAGGGCTTGCCGAACAAGGGCTTGGCGCTGTTTACCCGGTGAAACATGCCGGGATGATGCGAGTGGCGCTCGCCTGCGCTGGCAGGAAGCGCAATCAACGCGCATAGCACCAGCGGAACGACTTTCGACATACGCTGCAACATGGACGCTGGCCTCCGGAAATCCGACATTAACAAATCGTTAACGCCAGCTTGCGTCAAAAGCGTCCTTAAGTCCACTTGAGCGATGAAAAATCAGGATAAAATGTAAGCGGCAGCGCGCGAGTTTTTGTTTCAGACCACCTTGCGGCGGCGCGAATCGATTAAAATAAGGCGCGACAAGAATTGCACTTGTCCTCAGGGGTTTCGAAGATTAAACGTCGCCATGATGCAACGCACACAGACAAATTTGTCATTCCTGTGGTTGCCTTGGATGCTCCGAACATACAGGAGCGCAGAGAAGACGCCGCGAGGTTCTGATGGCGAATGTAACAAGTAACCGGCCCCTGTCGCCGCATTTGCAAATTTATAAGCCTATTCCCACAATGGTTATGTCGATCGTCCACCGAATTACCGGTGCGGCGCTCTATTTCGGCACGATCCTGGTTGCCTGGTGGCTGATCGCCGCGGCGACCGGCCAGGCCTCTTTCGACCTGGTCAATTGGATATTCGGCAGCATCATCGGCAAGATCGTCCTGCTCGGCTATACCTGGGCGTTGCTGCACCACATGCTCGGCGGCCTCCGCCACCTGATGTGGGATCTCGGCCATGGCTTCGAAAAAGAGCTCTCCACCAAGCTCGCCATCGCCAACATCATCGGATCGCTCTGTCTGACCGTCCTGGTCTGGGTGATCGGCTTCCTCATTCGCTTCTGAAGGTCGCTCTCATGGATATGCGCACCCCTCTGGGTAAGGTTCGCGGCCTTGGCTCCGCCAAGGAAGGCACCGACCACTTCTGGCGCCAGCGGCTGACGGCCGTCGCCAACATCCCGCTCATCGTCTTCTTCGTCATCTTCATGATCGTCTATGCCGGCGCTCCATACGCGGATGTCGTGCATGCGCTGTCGAACCCCTTCGTGGCCGTCATCATGGGCCTGATGGTGATCTCGGGCATCATCCACATGCGCCTCGGCATGCAGGTGATCATCGAGGACTACGTGCATGGTGAGATCTGCAAGCTTGTCCTGCTGATGCTGAACACGTTTTTCGCGCTCCTGGTCGC
>NZ_JBNDHT010000174.1:0-12506 GCF_056755115.1 Rhizobium sp. SVR5-2C
GATACGATTCGGGTTAACCCAGCGGATCGCGCGGTATGGCACGCCCTGCCAGCCGCGCGTCCAGCCAGCAATGCTGGCGACCTGGCCCTGTCCCTCCTTTAGCAGGGCCTTCTTTTTGCTCCGAACCGGAACATTGCTACGTCTTAAGGGTTGGAGGGGTCGGGATCGCGTGGTCGATCTCTTCCGGTCCCTTTTCCGTTACCTCATACGGAAAGCCGCGCGATTCCACCTTGGTTAGCCAAGCTGCCCCAGGGTCCTTTTTCTCGGTACGCTAGCAGACTGGAACCGATTGGTTATCGATACGGCCGCGCGCAGTATTCCTGTTAATGCCAGCGATGAGGCACACCATCCTGGCGCCGCGCGGTCATAGTTTTCCCGAACGCCCTCGGGTGTGATCAATGAGTGATCCTGATCGATATTCCGGCAAGCCACCAAGGCGCACCTTGGGTGTGTGGATCCTGATAGCACTCGCTGCCGCATTGGCTTTTCTGCTTGCTTGGCTGTTCGGATGGTTGGGTCCGGGAGATTTGCGACGGCGGCCCCCCGTGCAGCACGCGCGATCCTCACACTTCTCTGTACTGTTGCTGCCGCCTCTGCCCGGCAATGTCGCGTAGCCCAGATGATCCATGGGTATGGGTTCGTGCAGTATTCGTGGCGGCCCTTGCATTTCGTTCAGTGGAAGGAGAACACGATTTTCACGAGCAGTTGCACGATTTTGCAGAACAGATCGAACGGCTGCTGATGATGGTTCTGCTCGTCTGCTTGGGTTCGATCTTGGCCACCGAGACGATTCTGGTTGCTGTTGATTGGCGCGTCGTACTCGTCGCCGCGCTGACGCTGCTCGCCGTGAGGCCGCTATCGGGTTGATCTGCCTGCTTGGTACAGGGTATTCCGCGGGCGAGAAACTGGTGAACTCCGTCTTCGGCATCCGGGGGCTGGGAACGATCCACTATCTTGCCTACGCCACAGGTCAGGCGGAATTCGACAATGCCGACGCCGTCTGGGCGACTGGAATCCTAATAGTGCTGATCTCCATCGTCGTTCATGGAATAGCCGTCACACCGACCATGAACTGGGTCGAGGCCACGCGATCGAGGACACAGGAACGACCGCGGAAAACTTCCGTGCGCTAGGTCCAAGAAAACACGCCGGGACCACGGGTCAAGTGCAACAGCGAAACGGCTACGAGCCGCGCTGTCGAGAGCCTGGACCGGAAAGCGGATTTCGTCGACGTGGCTATGTTTTGAACATGGGGCGGGCGAAGTTCACGGTCGTGTTCCCACTACCTCAATCCCTGTCCGTCGAGCACCCAGCAACCGCTGCTCGCTCGGAACCACCTCCGCAGGCGCGCGTTTATTACTCATCACTGAAAGAGGGTGAAAGGAAGCAACA
Organism: Rhizobium sp. SVR5-2C; assembly: GCF_056755115.1. Lineage (NCBI taxonomy): Bacteria > Pseudomonadati > Pseudomonadota > Alphaproteobacteria > Hyphomicrobiales > Rhizobiaceae > Rhizobium > Rhizobium sp. SVR5-2C. Next base: position 1,393 of record NZ_JBNDHT010000174.1, read on the forward strand.
AGGAGGAGTTTCAATGACGGACTATGATGTTTCGCGCACCGGCGATGTGGCGACGAACGAAACCGGAAATTTGATAGCAGCCAGCAAGGTCGAAGGCACCAATGTCTACAACCTCCAAGGGGAATCCTTGGGAACGGTGTACGACGTCATGATCGATAAAAGGTCTGGGAAGGTTGCTTATGCCGTCATGTCGTTTGGCGGCTTTCTGGGGATGGGGCAGAGCTACCACCCGGTTCCATGGGACATGCTGAAATATGATGAGGGCCAAGGCGGCTACGCGGTTGATCTCGACAAGGCGCAATTGGAGGGCGCGCCTTACTTTGATGATAGAAGCGCGCCTGATTGGTCAGACCCCGAGTACAGGCGCGGCATCGACGACTATTACGGTGTGACGCGACCGATGCTTTGAAGAAGCCATAGGCGGCGGGAGATTTCCATACGTTATTTCCCGCCTGCTTGCTGCACTCGGCTGAGGCTTGCCTTCCGCTACGACCTGACAATCGGTGTCCTGAACATCGTCTTATTCGCTCGCTCCTGCGCATCGTCGAGCTGTTGCTCAACACCTCGACGCGGGTGGCGACCTTGTTGATGCTCTCGATCGCGGTATCTAGCTTGCCGCCGAGAGACTCCACGACGCGATCGTTTGCCGCCTCGATGCCTTTCTTGTTTTCCGCCGTCGCCTCAAGCGCTCTCGTCACCTGGAATGAAAGCGGCGGTATTTGCGATACCTGCTGCTGGGTGTCGTCGAGAACCCTCTGTGTCCGCTCCTGAGCGTTATGGATATCGGCGATATCTCGATTGAGGCTGGCCCATACCCCGCCGATGATGAATGCGTTGACGAGAGCGGCGCCGATGATGGCGATGAAATGCGCCGGGTTGATCTTCGGCTTTTCGACTTAATTTGCATGATGTCTCCGTTCATCCAGCGCGCCTGCCCTTTGATAAAAGGCCCGCGAAGCGGACCTAAGTTAACGAGCATCACAAAGCGAGATGGTGATAAAAGGGAGAACAAGACCGCATCGGCAAGCGGTTCTGAAACTATTGAAGGTGTAAACATTCGTTCCATATGGGAACGCTTTACGGCGGTAGTTGAACCGCTACACGACGGGATGGTGAGCATGGCCGACAACTTGCATCAGCCGGACCTTTCAGAAGTGATACACGAGCTCAACGAGCAAGTGATCGCGTTACAAGGTCAAAATAATATTCTGCACTCTATCCTGCGAAGGCTAATCCTTCTCATCACGCCTCCTGGTCCCGCAGGTCCCTCTGGATAGTGGCATCGATGCCGACCTGCAATTCTACGCGCAGCACATCGAAAGCATGGACCTGCGAACGCAAAAGTTCCTAAACGCCGCAATCGAGTCCTTGGAGCAGTTCAAGCTTAGTGAGCCGGAAAAATCTGACCGACTGAACCGCGCCGGGTTTGCCGGAGGCTGTTTGGTTTAAGTTATGCAGCCATGGCTGGTTCGTCCAGCATGGCGTAATACTGCTCCTCGGCTTCGGCTGGCGGGATGTTTCCGATGGGCTCCAGAAGCCGTCGATGATTGAACCAATCGACCCATTCGAGGGTGGCGAACTCAACCGCTTCGAAGCTCCGCCATGGTCCGCGCCGATGAATGACCTCGGCCTTGTAGAGACCGTTGATCGTTTCGGCGAGCGCGTTGTCGTAGCTGTCGCCAACGCTTCCGACCGAAGGCTCGATGCCTGCCTCGGCCAGTCGCTCCGAATACTTGATCGACACGTATTGGGCAGATTCAACCGGTCGTCGCAACACTATCGATTTTAGCGTTTGTGAGGAATTGGTCGAGTGCTTCGGCCGGTGTTTTCCAGCCGAGTGTTTTGCGCGGCCTTGTATTGATGGCATGGGCGACCGCATCGAGTTCATCGGAGGTGTGTTGGCTGAGATCGGTGCCTTTAGGAAAGTATTGCCGCAATATACCATTCGTGTTCTCGTTTGTGCCGCGCTGCCAGGGGCTTTGAGGATCGCAGAAGTAGATCTGTAGTCCTGTGTCGATCCGCAGGCGGGCATGCTGGGCCATTTCTGCACCCTGATCCCAGGTAAGCGACTGGCGCAATGTCTCTGGAAGGCTTGTGATCGATCTCGTTATGGCATCACGTACAGCTTCGGCACCGTGGCCGGCCAAGGCCGGACCATTCTTGATGCTCTTTCCGGGTTGATAGCCTTCCATGCGCGGCAGGTGCAGCAGCATTGTGAAGCGCGTAGCACGTTCGACCAGTGTACCGATCGCGGAGCTTCCCAGGCCAAGGATGAGATCACCTTCCCAATGCCCCGGCACAGCTCTATCCTCAACCTCGGGCGGCCGCTGGCTGATCAGTATCGCGTCGCCAACGAAGGACTTGCCGCGGTTTCGGACCCGTTCGCGGGGTATGCGCAAAGCCCGGCCAGACCGCAGGCAGGCGGTTAGCTCGCGACGTAGTGCTCCACGTCCCTGGATATATAGCGCTTGGTAAATCGCCTCATGGCTGATGCGCATGGTCGGATCCTCGGGGAAATCGAGCCGGAGCCGATGCGCAATCTGCTCCGGGCTCCAGGCCGTTGACCAGCGCCTATTCTGGCGGTGAACGGCACGGCGCCCTTTCCATATCACATCGGGGCCGGTAAATCCGACGCCATCTGCTTTGGCAATCATACCTGCAAGCCGTTCCTGGATATAATCGCGCAGCGCAGGATTTGTGACGAGCTTGCTTGGTCTTGGGCGCAGGGAGGCCCGATCGGCATGCCATTGCGCTGTACTGGCACGATAGTCCAAATTTCCACCTCGCGTTGCTGCGTTACGTCGCAGCTCGCGAGAGATCGTGCTCGGGGACCTCCCAAGTTTGCGTGCAATGGTCCGGACTCCGTTGCCTTTGGCGAGTTCGATTGCAATGTCCTCGCGCTCTGAAAATGTTAGATATCGCCCGCCCGGTGGCTTTGCCGATGGGGCCAAATGCGTTGGTGGCATTCCTCCTGAACTCCGAAACCATCGCGCTCCGACCGGTGCCGAAACACCGGCATCTACCGCCGCGTCTTCACTCGTCTGACCAGACGCAATAGCTTGCCAGAAGCGGCAAAGATTCTCACGCTGCCAGACTGGCGGCCGGCCGGGCGAACGTAGTTTGCTTCGTGTAGAGCGATCCGAACGACGCTTGTGCGGCTTCATCGTAACATCCTTGTTCAAGGTGTTGCGACGACCGGTTGAATCTGCCTCTCGATCTTCAATGCAATGTCGCTGCGGGCGCGGACCGACAATCGGTCCACGTTCAGGCGTTTGGCAACGTTCTCGTAGTAGGTTGATGGGGCAATCGGCAGCAGTCTGCAGATCGGCTCGACCCCGAACACCGACCGGTGTTCGTCGATGAAGGAGATCATCGCTTCAAGGGGCGGTCGAGCTCCGCCATCGCGAAATAAGCGGACGCTTTGCGCAGTATCTCATTGGCCTGCCGAAGCTCGCGGTTCTCCCGTTCCAGAGCCTTCATCTTCTCGGCCACTTCGCTTGGGAGACCAGGCCGGGAACCATCTTCCACTTCCGCCTTCTTCACCCATTCATTGAGCGTCTGCGCCGTGCAGCCGATCTTGGCGGCGATCGAGGAAACCGCTGCCCATCGCGAGGAATGTTCGCCTTGGTGATCCAAAAACCATCCGCACTGCTCGGGCGCGGACTTCCGGTGAAAATTTGTTCGCTGTCTTGCTCATATCGGCTCCACTTTCTCAGAAGTTGGAGCCTCCGGCAAACCCGGCGCGGTTCAGACCTCAGCTGAGACTCGTTCCCAAGGGTCCTTCAAGCGACGGGTAGCTGCGCCGCAGAGACGGCAACCACTTTAGATTACTTCCAGCAATCCTGGGATTTGCCAACCTGTTATGCGTGGCCACCTGATTGGCAAAAGGCGGGTCCTTCCGGAGAATCAACACGGACGTCTCAAGGCTTGGCTGAAGCTTCTCGAACCCGGCGCACGCAGTCGACTTTGTCGCTGTCTGGCAGCCCGAAATCATTGCACAGAGCGGCAACATCAAGAGAAGAAACCTGACCATTGATCTTTCCTTTTTCGGCAGAGCGCTTGACCGCAATTTCCAGCGCTGCGGTTGCAGCTTGCTGGCGTCCTCAGAGCGTCCGACGAGGATTGCGGGGTAAGTGGCGATGAGAGCGCCCAACGCCGCTCCCGCACCAACCTTGAGCCATTCAGGCAGCAGCTTGAGCATTCGTCACCGCCTTGAGATCGAGGGCATCCTGCAACTCGTCCCTCTTGCGCTTCGCATACCAGCGATAGGCTAGGTCGCCGATCGTCAGCACGGCGCCGGCGATAATGGGCCCCGCGACCACCTTGCCGATAAGTTCGCTGCTGGTGCTGAGTGACCGGTGGCTGACCCGGCGTGGCATGGAGACCCGGCAGGGCCACAAGACCCTTATCCCGGGTCTCTGCTTGTCACGGCCAAGTGATGACCGGCAAAGCCGCTATGAATTCCGCAACGGTCGGCGCCGCCCCGCCTCCCTGGACGTCGGCAAGCTGTGCGAACATCGAGGCCAGTGCCTGCGTTCGCGAGCTGAGGAAAGCTTGAAAGCTTTCCAGCCCGGTAAAGGTATGTCCATTGTCCGCGGACTTGTTGCAAAAATTCAGATGATGCCCGAAAGAGCGCCAAAGACTTTCAGCGGGAACTTTTGATGAGGGATTTCAAGTGGCGCCATTTTCAGGGGGAAGTGATTTTGTGGGCAATGCGATGGTATTGCCGCTATGGTGTCAGCTATCGCGATCTCGAGCAGACGATGAGCGAACGGGGTGTGCCTGTCGATCATTCCACGATCTTTCGCTGGGTTCAGAAATACGCGCCGGAAGATCAAAAAGGGGCTGCGCTGGCACTGGCGGCGGCCGCAGTCGACAAGCTGGCGCGTTGATGAGACCTATGTGAAAAGAGCCCGCCTTGGCCTCATTGCCGGCGGAGCCGGAAATCGCGACCGAAAGTTGATGAAGTGTTTCCTAATATCTTAGGATCGGGTAACGTCATCGTGGATATCTGACATTGGACTCACCAATGGACGATCGCAACGCGATCAGAGGGCCATTCGATGAAGACCTCGGCATCAGGCGTCGCCACTTTCCTGAGCCTTCTTCTCCTGAATTGCAATGCGTGCGGTTCCTTTGCGCAGGAAACTCCGCGCCCAAACGGGCAGGCAAAGCAAATCACTGAAATCAAGATCGGCTATTTGCGCGCCTACGCGCCGCAGCTGGCGTTGTCCATTCTAGACATGCCGCCGCGCGACGAAGGTGTTGCGGGCGCCAATGTGGCAATCGGCGACAACAACACGACCGGCAGGTTTCTCGGGCAGGAGTTCAAGCTCGAGGTGACAGAGATCAAACCCGACGCCGAGGTGGTTTCTGCCTTTGAGACGATGGCGGCCGAGGGCGACCGCTACATCCTGACGGACATCTCCGCCAGGCAATTGCTGTCGATCGCCGATAGCGCGCGGCAAAAAGGCATACTCCTGTTCAATGTCGGGGCCACGGACGATCTCCTGCGAGAAGAAGAATGTCGCTCTAATATATTCCATACGGCTCCGTCACGCACAATGCTTGCTGACGGTCTTGCACAGTATCTGATCTGGAAACAGTGGCGCAGATGGGTGCTTCTCTATGGTTCGTACGAAGGTGACAAACTCTTCGCCGATGCTTTGCGGCGTGCCGCGGAGCGCTTCGGCGGCAAGATCGTCGCTGAAAAACTGTTCGAAGATACCGGCACGGCACGGCGGACTGATACTGGCGTGGTCCAGATCCAGCGGCAGATGCCGGTCTTTACCCAAAACCTTCCGGAACATGACGTCGTTCTGGTCGCCGACGAAAGCGAGGTCTTCGGCACCTACGTGCCGTACCGTACCTGGGTCCCGCGGCCGGTCGCCGGTACGGCGGGCCTGGTACCGACCGCCTGGCACCCGGCCAGCGAACAATGGGGCGGAACCCAGATCCAGAACCGCTTTGCAAAGGCGAATGGCCGTCGCATGCTGTCCAAAGATATGGCGGCGTGGACAGCGGTCCGCATCCTCGGCGAAGCTGCTACCCGCACGCAAAACAGTGATCCCGAGAAGATCGGCGGATACATCCGCTCGGACGATTTTTCCATCGCGGCCTTCAAGGGCCAGAAACTGACATTCCGCAAATGGAACTTGCAATTGCGCCAGCCGATTTTCCTCGGTGATGCGCGCACGGTCGTTTCGACCTCGCCGCAGGAAGGCTTCCTCCATCAGGTTTCGGAGCTAGATACGCTAGGGATCGATGAACCGGAGACGAAGTGCGTCTTGAAGTGATCGCTCGATATGATGGGAGGGACTTGATGCGAAGCCGACTATCCTTTCTCGCCGGCATGACAGCAGCCGGTTTCATGGCCGGCCCGGCATCCGCCTACATGGTCTACGTTTCCAACGAACGCGACAACACGATCAGCGTCATCGACTCGAACACGAAGGAGGTCGTGAAGACGGTAAATGTAGGGCAGCGTCCACGCGGCATCACCATCTCGCATGACGGCAAATTCATCTATCTCTGTGCGAGCGACGACGACACGATCGAGATCATCGACACCGCCACCCTGGAGATCGTCGGTTCCCTGCCCTCCGGTCCCGATCCCGAGCTGTTCGTTCTCTCCCCGGATGGCAAGACACTCTATGTGGCGAATGAAGACGACAATCTGGTCACCGTCATCGATATCGGGAGCAAGGAGGTCGTTGCAGAAGTTCCTGTCGGCGTCGAGCCCGAGGGCATGGGGGTGAGTCCAGACGGAAGGACCATGGTCAACACGTCGGAAACGACGAACATGGCTCATTTTATCGACACCAAGACGCACGAGATGACCCATAACGTGCTGGTGGATTCGCGGCCGCGCTTTGCCGAGTTCAAGCCCGACGGGTCCGAGGTGTGGGTCAGCGCCGAGATCAGCGGCACCGTCTCCGTGATCGATAATGCGACGCGAGAGGTGAAACAGAAGATTACCTTCGAAATTCCCGGCCTGCGCGCCGAATCCATCCAGCCTGTCGGTATCCGGATCACCGATGATGGAAAGAAAGCCTATGTGGCGCTCGGTCCTGCCAACCGTGTCGCCGTCATCAACACCGAAACCTATGAAGTCGAGAAATACATCCTGGTCGGCCAACGGGTCTGGCAACTCGCCTTTACCCCCGACCAAAAGCAGATCGTCAGCACGAACGGCGTTTCGAACGACATCACATTCATCGATGTCGCGACGGACGAGCCGGTCCAATCGGTAACCGTCGGCGCGCTTCCATGGGGCGTTGTTGTGTCCCCGAACTGACGCAACGATGGAGGAGATCATGAAGAGAACTCCCACAATCGTCCTTGTCGCCATAGTCGGCATGACTTTTGCGCATACCCAGGCCTGGACACAGGACAAGGACGACAACGATGACGCTGCGAGAGCCCCAGCCACCGAGCAGGTGACGATGAAAGGCACGATCATTATTAAATAGGCGTCGAACCACTCAGGAAGGAGCGGTTGCGGTTGCAGGACCTGAAGACCAGTAAAGGCTCGAACGGGGCGGCGGCTCTCAGCGTCCATGCCGTACGCCATTCCTATGGCTCGAAGCCTGCTCTGAATGATGTGACCTTCTCCCTCCCGCCCGCGAGTTTTACGGTGCTTCTCGGTCTGAATGGGGCGGGAAAGACGACCCTGTTCTCGCTCATCAGCCATCTCTACGGCACCCGGCACGGATCGATCCGGGTCTTTGGCTACGACATCAGCCGTGCCCCCGGAGAAGCGTTGCGGCGACTCGGAATTGTCTTTCAGGCCCGAACCCTCGATCTCGATCTGAGTGTCCACCAGAACCTTTCCTATCACGCTTCGCTGCACGGCATTGGCGCGGGTGAAGCGCGCAAGCGGATCGACACCCTGCTTCATACGGTCGGCATGAGCGAGAAGTTGCATGACAAGGCGCGCAGCCTTTCGGGCGGCCAGATGCGACGGGTCGAGATCGCGCGAGCGCTCCTGCATCGGCCGCATCTGCTGCTGCTCGACGAAGCGACCGTCGGTCTCGACATCCAATCCCGGGCCGGAATCCTGGCGACCATCCGCGCCCTGGTACGCAGCGAAGGAATCAGTGTTTTCTGGGCGACACATCTGATCGACGAGGTCGACGAAGCAGATCGTGTGGTTATCCTGCGCCAGGGCGAGGTCGTCGCCGACGGTGACGTGAAGGAGGTAGTGCGAACGACCGAGGCCACGACGATCCGTGAAGCGTTCTCGCGGCTCGGCCAGCCGGTAGCAGATTCGACGGACGGTTCACCATGAGCCGACAATTGCAAAATACAGCGAGTATTGCGGGACCGGGAGCGATGAAATTAAAGCGTCTCGGGTCGATCCACTACCTGATCTGCTTGAAAGGCATCCTTGTCCGCGAGGGACTGCGCTTTCTTCACCAGCGGGAGCGTTTCATCGCCTCTCTGGTGAGACCGCTGCTCTGGCTTTTTATCTTCGCGGCGGGCTTCCGGCAGGTGCTCGGCGTCTCGATTATCCCGCCCTACAAGACCTACGTGCTGTATGAGGTCTATATCACGCCCGGCCTTTGCGGCATGATCCTGCTCTTCAGCGGCATGCAATCCTCGCTGTCGATGGTCTATGACCGCGAAATGGGCAACATGCGTACCTTGCTGGTCAGCCCATTCCCGCGCTGGTTCCTGCTGGTATCGAAGCTATTAGCCGGCGTCATCGTATCGATCGCTCAAGTCTACGTGTTTCTCGCCATTGCCGGGTTCTGGGGCGTGAAGGCGCCGCCGATCGGCTATCTCCTGGTATTTCCGGCACTGTTCATCGGCGGCATGATGCTCGGTGCGCTCGGACTGCTGCTTTCCTCCGTTATCAAACAGCTCGAGAACTTTGCCGGTATCATGAACTTCGTCATATTTCCGATGTATTTCGCCTCCGCGGCGCTTTATCCCCTGTGGCGCGTTCAGGAAGCGAGCCCCCTTCTTTACAAGATTTGTCTCGTCAATCCTTTCACCTATGTCGTCGAATTAATCCGTTTCGCCTTCTATGGGCTGGTGGAGTGGACTTCCCTCGCCGTCGTCTCTGGGTTCACGATCATCTTTCTTGCGGGCGCCATCATGGCCTACGACCCTTCTCGTGGGCTGATGATCCGCAAGCAGGATACGGGAGGAAATGCATGATGGATCGCTTAGGCCTCCTGCTCCGACTGGCCCGCTCTATTGTTCTTGCGGCGATCACCGGTTTTCCGATTACCGCGTCGGGCGCCGATGCGGATTGGCCGTGCATCCAGCGTAAGGTGCCCGAACTGTCGTTGGGTCAGATCTGGAATGGGCCGGAGCTGCCTGAATCGGCTAGGGGATGGGCAAAGGATGACGATATCTCGACGCTGGTTCGGCAGACGGCTGCCAGACGTATCCCTGTCGCGGAGGCCCAGCAGGACATCCGGGATTTTGCGGCAAATCTGCCTGGTGATCAGGTCGAGAGCCGGATGACGATGCTGGTTCAAGGGCTATTCGATCACATGAATGCGGAACGCTCCCACGTCATCTCCGGCATCGGCCGCTATGCCCGCAAGCAGCTCGAGCTTGCGGCAGCGCTGCGCAAGGAGGCGTCCGAGGTCGATGCCATGCAGGCCAAGCCGGAGGCGAATCCGTGCGAAGTCGCCGAGCGCACCGACCGGTTGATCTGGCAGACGCGCCTCTTCGAAGAGCGCGCGCAGTCGCTGACATATGTCTGCGAGGTGCCGACGATCATCGAGCAAAGGCTGTACCAGCTTGCCAAGACCGCGTCAGAGGTGCTCGCGAAGAAGTAGATTCGATCGAAGGGCTTGCGCAGGGTGAATATCGAAGAGTGCATTAGCATATTGTTGACGACTTTTGCGGGAGCGCGTAGCTTGATCAGGGAGAAAATCTACGACATTAGCGATCTCCACGCGCCACAGGACGCTGCGATCAGCGCGAGGGCCAAGGGCGGTCGGCGTGAGGTATCGAGTGAATTTGGTCGATCTCATTCTCACTGTTTGCCTGACGGCAAATCCTGGCAATTGCCGCACCGAGCACCTTTATTTCGAGTACGGGGGCTCCCTGGTGCAATGCATGTTTCAGGCCTCGATCTACGTCGCGAGGTGGTCGCAGGAGAATCCGAAGCTCAAGGTCATTCGCTGGAAGTGCGCGTATCGCGATAACGGCGAACACATCTGACCGAATCTGCGGGGATCAAGAGCCGGATGATTTTAGGTCGAATCGACCTAAAATCTGAATCCGCCTCTAAATCAAAGAGGTAGAACGGGATATCGCCCGAAAGCCGCAAACACTTTTCGGCATCCCGCTCTAATGCATGTCGCTGAAATTTGTGCAGCGGTTTTGCGGCAACGACATGCATAGAAACAACAATCTATGGGAGGCGTGGCTATGATCTCGCGACGTTGTATCTTGTCGATGGCGGCATTTGCGGCTGCGGGGGCCGTTGTCGCGACGCCCGTCGTCAGCAGGGCAGCCGGCAAAATTCGCGTGGGTGCTCTGAAATTCGGGACAGTAAGCTGGGAACTCGATACGCTGAAGCGCCACAAGTTCGACACTGAAAACGGTGTCGAGGTCGAAGTTGTCTATTTTGCTGGTGAGGATGCGTCCAATGTCGCGATGCTGGCCGGCGATATCGACGTCATCGTGTCCGACTGGCTCTGGGTTTCCCGCGAGCGTTCGGCCGGACACGATCTCACATTGGTTCCCTATTCGACGGCGGTCGGTGCCATCATGGTGAAAGAGCAGTCGCCAATAAAGGGGATCGCCGATCTCGAGAACCGGAAGATCGGAGTAGCCGGCGGACCGCTGGACAAGAGCTGGCTCCTGATTCAGGCGCTTGCCAAGCGTGATCATGAAATCGACCTGGTTGCCAGCAATGAGATCGTGTTCGGCGCGCCGCCGCTGCTTTCGGAGAAGGCGCAGCAGGGCGAGCTCGATGCGGTCCTGAATTTCTGGCACTTCTGCGCGCGCCTGGAGGCGAACGGCTTTCGGCGATTGATTGGAGCCAACGAGGCGGCAGAGGGCCTTGGCGCGTCTGGACCCGTTTCGGCGCTCGGTTACGTCTTTAGCGAGAAATGGGCGCTTGAAAATCCCGGTGCTGCGATGGG
>NZ_JBNDHT010000175.1:0-12048 GCF_056755115.1 Rhizobium sp. SVR5-2C
GTATAGCGAGTGCCGAGCTGCAGTTCCTCGGCGCGCTTCAACGTTTCAGCGCTGCGCGTGGCAATCACCACTTCATTGGCAATACCCAGCCGCTTGATGTCATGGGCAAGCGAGGAGCCGATAAGGCCGATGCCGACCAGCGCGATGCGATCGAACTGCACCGTCATGCCGAGCGCCCCATGAATTCGCCGAGCGCTTCGATGACGCCGCGATTAGCCTCTTCGGGACCGACGCTCATGCGCAGCGAATTGGGGAAGCCGTAGCTATGCACCGCACGCAGGATATAGCCACGGCTCGTCAGGAAATCGTCAGCGTCAGCAGCGCGCTTGCCGTCGACATCCGGGAAATGGATGAGAACGAAGTTGGTAACCGACGGCGTGACCTTGAGACCGATCGTTTCGAGCGCCGACGTAAGCTTCTCGATCCACATCTGGTTGAACGAGACCGCTTCCTGGACGAATGCCTGATCGCGGATAGCTGCAGCGCCGGCGGCAATGGCCGGGGCGTTCATGTTGAACGGGCCACGGACGCGATTGACTGCGTCGATGATGTCGGCCGGAGCGTACATCCAGCCGACACGGAGCGCGGCAAGACCATAGACCTTCGAGAAGGTGCGGGTCATGACGACGTTCGCATTGGATGACACGATCTCGATGCCGGCTTCATAGTCGTTGCGGCGGACATATTCGGCATAGGCAGAATCGAGCACCAGAACGACATGCTTCGGCAGCCCGGCCTGCAGCCGGCGGATTTCGCTGACCGGGATATAGGTACCGGTCGGATTGCCGGGATTGGCGATGAAGACGATCTTCGTCTTCTCCGTCACGGCAGCAAGGATCGCGTCGACATCGACGGTGTGATCCTTCTCCTTGACCACGATGGGCGTCGCACCCGCGCACATGATCTGGATCTTGTAGACGAGAAAGCCGTGCTCGGTGATGATCCCTTCGTCGCCGGGGCCGAGATAGACGTGGCAAAGCAGGCCGAGCAGCTCGTCCGAGCCGTTGCCGCACATGATGTTGGCCGGGTTGAGACCATGGACGGCGGCGATCGCCTCGCGCAGCGCGATCGCCTGGCCGTCCGGATAGCGTTCGAGATGGCCGGCAGCCGCACGGAAGGCCTCGATTGCCTTCGGGCTCGCGCCGAGCGGCGTTTCGTTGGACGAGAGCTTGTAGACGCGGGCGACACCTGGCGCGTGCTCCTTGCCCGGCACGTAGGCTGCGATATCCAGGATACCGGGACGCGGAACGGGCTTGCTCTTCTCAACGCTCATAGGATCGACCTTGGAAAATGCCGGAATACCGGCTGGAAATTGCCCTGTGGCAATAAAGCGGAAAGCGGCCTTTGTCGAGTGAGACTTAGCGGCTGCGCGTCGTCGGAACGCCATGAGGGGCAAGAACCGGAACGAAGACGCGGCGTGACGCGCGGGCAGCGACCGGCAGGCCCTGATAGAGCCGCTTCTGCGCCTCGACGACGATGACGCCGGAAAAGGCCGGCCAGAGCGCGCGGCCGACGCGCTCGAAACCGCGCCGAAGGCTAAGAACCGCACGAAGCTTCGACGGCGGGAAGAACAGCGCCTCCGCGGTGGCCCCAGGAGTGAAGTTTGTCTCGCGCAGCAGGTTCGTAAGCTGGCCGCGCGAATACGGGCGGCCGGAGCCGAAGGGCGTATGCTCCATCCGCGCCCAGACGCCGCGCCGGTTCGGCACGACGATGACAAGGCGGCCGCCGGGAGCAAGCACCCGCCAGAGTTCCTTCAACGTCTCCCGTGGACTTTCGGCAAATTCCAGCGAATGAACCATCAGCACCCGATCAATGGAAGAATCGGGAAGCGGCAATTCCTCATCGAAGATGAGGGCGGTCGATGACAGCGACCCCATGGGCCAGTTCACGGCGCCTTGTCCGGCAGGCATGAAGGCAAACGTGCGCTCCGTATCCGCGCAGAACCGATCAAGAAACGGAACGGCATAGCCTATGCCCACGAGCCGCTCCTGCGGCAGGCGTACCCAAAGCGACGACAGCGCCATGGCTATCGACTGCTCGGCAAAGCGACCGAGCTCGGAGTGGTAGAACTGGCGCAGATCGACAATATCCATGTGCATCGCGACAAATGTTATCAGCGGGCAGTTGGACTTCAAGGTCGAAGTCTCTACATTCCGGGCATATCCGTGGGAAAGAGGCCCTTTAGACGATGAAACCTTTGGAATTAGAAGTTTTTCCGTGCCGATCCGACAATTTCGGCGTCCTCGTGCATGATGCGGAGACGGGCCTGACGGCGTCGATCGACGCGCCGGAAGAGGCAGCCGTGACAGCCGCGGCCAAGCGGCGTGGATGGAGGATCTCGCACATCCTCACCACCCATCACCACACCGACCACGTGGAAGGCAATTTGCCACTGAAGGAGCAGTTCGGCTGCGAGATCATCGGCCCGGTCAACGAGGCCGTCGCCATTCCAGGCCTGGACAAGACCATGGCCGATGGCGACAGCTTCCTCTTCGGCGACCATACGGTCAACGTCATCGAAACCCCAGGCCATACCGCCGGTCACATCTGCTACCATTTCGTTGACGATAAGCTCCTTTTTGCCGCCGACACCCTCTTTGCACTTGGCTGCGGCCGCCTCTTTGAGCGCCCCGCCGCGGACATGTGGCACTCGCTCCAGAAGCTGGCTGTCCTGCCGGATGAGACAGCGATCTATTTCGGCCATGAATACACGCTCTCCAACGCCCGCTTCGCGCTGACGATCGATCCGGACAACGAGCGTCTGAAGAGCCGCGCGGCAGAGATCGAAGCGCTGCGTGCCGAAGGCAAGTTCACGATCCCGACGACGCTTGCGCTGGAGAAGGAAACCAACCCGTTCCTCCGCGCCGCGGATCCTGCGATCCGCCGCAACCTCCTGATGGAAGGCCGGACGAACGAGGAAGTGTTCGCGGAAATCCGCAGCCGCAAGGACCATTTCTGAATGTCGCCCGACCAGATCATCGAGGCGCTTTCGATGCAGCCGCATCCGGAAGGCGGCTGGTATGTGCAGACGTTTCGTGATGACAATGGCGGAGACCGCGGCCACTCCACGGCAATCTATTACCTGCTGAAGGCGGGGCAACGCTCGCACTGGCATCGTGTCCACGATGCGGCGGAGGTCTGGCACTACTATACCGGCGCGCCCTTGGCGCTCCACCGGTCGCAAGACGGCGTGACGAGCGAAACCTTGAGGCTTGGCATCGACATCCTCAACGGCGAACGGCCGCAGGCGATCATTCCGGCGAACTGCTGGCAATCGGCTGAAACGCTTGGCGATTACACACTCGTTGGCTGCACGGTAGCGCCCGGCTTCGAATTCTCGAAATTCGAAATGGCTCCGCCGGATTGGAAACCCGGAGGCTAGGGTCAGGCCCCAAGCTACTCGGCTGCCGCGGGCTGTTCTGCGGCACTCTTGCGGCGAAACATCTCCTGTGCTGCCAGAACTGCACCGCCGGTCACCAGGACACAAGCGATCGCGATGCGCCAGCTCGGCTCGGCAAAGCCGAAAAGCGTAAGGTTCAGCGTCGACAGCAGCGGGGCGGCATAGCTTGCCGCACCGAGAATCTGAATATCGCCGTTCTTGACGCCGAAATCCCAAGCATAGAAGGCAGCCCCGACGGGGAAAAGCCCGAGACCGGCGACCGCGACCCATTGCGTAGCCGTTTCCGGCCAGACCGTCGTCTCAAGCCCGAGGTGACAGATGAGCGACAGGATCGAGGTCGCGAGGCAGAAGCCGGTGACGACATCCGTCGAAACCGCATCGAAACGCCGCGTCAGCAGCGAGTAGCCGGACCAGGTGAAGGCGCAGAGGAGAGCCGCACCGTAGCCGACCGCATAGGCGCCATCGAAATCAATCCCGTTTCGACCGACGATGAGAAACGTGCCGCAGAGCCCGGCAAGCGCGCCCGCCACATGATACCAGCGCAGCTTTTCGCCCGGCAGCAGTGCAGAGCCGACGACGATGAGCAGGGGCCAGAGATAGGCGATCAATCCAGCCTCGACCGCCGGCGCATTGCGAAGCGCCGTGAAATACAGGAAGTGATAGCCGAATAGGCCGGCAATGCCGATGAGCCAGACCTTTGCAGGTTGCTTCAGCAGCGCAATGCGGGATGGGTTGAGGATCATCACCACCATGCCCGGAATGCTGCCGATTGCAAAGCAGATCGTCGAAAGCTGAAACGGCGGCATCTTGCCGGACGCAGCGGTGAAGAGTGCCAGAAACGACCACATCAGAATGGCCGTGAATCCGATCAATGTCGCCCGAAGCTTCACCTGTCTCCCTTCACGGAGACCAGCTCCGTCAGCTTACGCCGTATTTCACAGCGGTAATCGTCACCATTCCGTATTGCGTCGGAATGCGGACATAGACCGGAGCATATACATTTGCGGCCTGCGCCTTTGCAAACCAGATTTCCATGGCGCCGCTTCTGCTCAGATAGTCGATATCCTTGCGGCCCTTCCTGTATCCCGACCTCGGCACGAAACGCACGCCGCAGACGGTTGCCTTGCCCGAGAATCCGTTCGTCGTGAAATCCTCTGATCGCTTCGGCGAAAGCACGAGGTCCATGCGCATCTCACCGTCATAGATCGGCAGCCGCTGCGAGCAAAGCTTCGCGTCGCCAGGGAAGATCAAGCCTGAGATGGGGTCGAGTACGGAGCGCATGTCTCCCGGTTTGACATCGATCCAATTCTTCGGCGGGCGCCGTTCCGGCCTGACCGTGGTGGAGACGATATTGCCGTTTCTGTAACGGACTTCGTAGGTACGCGCGCGCTTGCCGCTCTTGTAGTAAAGGTAATAGCGTTGCGCCTGCAGGCGATCGTCGCGGATGACTCCGGTGACAGTGGTCTTTGCAGCAATCTTCGTCACGAGATCGGCAAGCCCTGCGGAACTGATATCCCCGGAAACCTGGTAGCTGTGATCGTCCTCGATCTGGGTAACGAAAGCGGCACGCGCAATCGGCAGAATTCCCAGAGCAACCTTGTATTCCGTGCGATGGCGGATCTCGCTTGCAGTGGCCGGGACGGACATCAGTGCTGCAATTGACAATACGAAAATTCGCTTGCCCAGATGAACCATGACGAGAGCCTTCTTTGGGGCGGATTTGCCCCGCATAGAGAGTCTATACTCCTGCCTCGTGTGTAAGCAAACACAAGCTTTTTGACAGAATCGCGGGAAAGGCCAACGTTTGGCTTGACGCGGGCGGCCGCTCTGACTATAGAACCGCAACTTTCCAATTATGGCCTGTTGGATTGCTGACCCGGTTTTGCCGGGGATTGCAAGCCGATGGCCGAGAAAACCAAGAATAGGTGTCCAATGTCTCGCGTGTGCGAATTGACCGGCAAGGCCGTCCTCGTTGGCAACAATGTCAGCCATGCTAACAACAAGACCAAGCGCCGGTTCCTGCCGAACCTGTGCCAGGTTACGCTGATCTCTGACGCTCTCGGCCAGCGTTATCGTCTGCGCGTTTCGGCTGCTGCTCTTCGTTCGGTCGAGCATCGCGGTGGCCTCGACTCCTTCCTGCTGAAGGCAAGTGAAAACGAACTGTCGATGCGCGCGCGTCTGCTGCGCCGCCAGATCGTCAAGAAGACCGCCGAAGCCGCATAAGCTTCGACGCTTTCTCTCATACCGCTTCAAAAGGCTTGCACGGCTGACGCCGGACAAGCCTTTTGCTTTGCCTAGCTATCGCTCCAACTGGTGGCATCACCCAGGATAAAAAAATGCTGAAGACCCGCTACACGCTCGCTTATATCGCTCTGATGACTTTGGTGGTCGTCGCCTCCAACTTCCTCGTCCAGTTTCCGCTGAACGCCGAGGTTGCCGGCATCAACCTCGCCGACATCCTGACCTGGGGCGCATTCAGCTACCCGGTCGCCTTTCTGATCACCGATTTAACAAATCGTCAGTTCGGCCCTCAGGCCGCACGAAAGGTCGTGTTCGCAGGCTTCGTCGTCGGCGTCGGGCTGTCCTTCTTCACGGCAGTGCCGCGCATTGCAATCGCCTCAGGTTCCGCTTATCTCGCAGGCCAGCTGCTCGATATAGCCGTCTTCAATCGCCTCCGTCGCCAGACCTGGTGGCGCGCGCCGCTCGTCGGCTCGCTGATCGGTTCGGCCCTTGATACGGCGATCTTCTTCTCCTTTGCGTTTGCCGCATTCTTCGTCTTCCTCGGCCCGAACGAGCCGTTCGCGCTGGAGCCGGCCCCGATCCTCGGTGCGTTTGCCGCTCAGGCGCCTCGCTGGATTTCCTGGGCAATCAGCGACTTCTCGGTGAAGATGATCATGGGCCTTGTGATGTTGCTGCCCTACAGCGCTCTCATGAACACATTGCGGCCGATGCAAGTGGCGCGGGCAACCTGACAGGTAGGGCTGCTTTCGGACGGCGTTTATTCCGAGAGACGGAATTCGAGCATGAGGTTCCGCTCCAGAATGGAGTGGTTGTCATCGGAAACGACGATCACATGGGTGGTGCCGTCCGGCGCCTGAAAGGTGTCCAGGCCTTCCATGTTGTCGATCTGATAGCCGAAATCGGCTGTCAGCAAGACTTCGCCGTCGGCCATGGCGCCCGGCTTGATCTCTCCTGCGCCGATACGCCGGATACGCATTCCGATGCCTTCGGCGATGTTGAAACGCCGCTCCAGAAGCAGGAGATCGCCGTCCGGCAAGAAGGCGCCATCCGTCGGATCGAAGTCGTCCTTACGGATCACCGAAAAGCGTCCCTTTAGCGGCCCATCGAGGATCGCACCGTAGACGTTGCCCTGCTTATCCCGGCTCTCTTCGGAAATGATGACGATCGCACCCTTCAGCGGGCTATCAGCCGGTGCCACCGCCATCGTCTCGAAGCCACGGCCGGGCCGCAACAATCTTGTCGGCACGAGGAGCGGGATCGAACCTAGTGACGGCGAGTTCTCGAAGCCGGGATCGGGATAGGTCTCGACCCGGTGATCCTGCTCGAAGGAAGCCAGAACCTGGTCGCCCCTCAGCGCGAGGCCCTCGGCGTCCATGTGTCCCTTGCCTTCGAAAGTCTGCCCGGTCCCATTCTTCATGGGCGTGATTTCAACGCCCGACAGACCGGAGAGCCTGCCCTGCGGATCGCGCTCGATGCTGCCGGTCAGCCAATGACCGGTATCCAGCACGCCGACGAAATGTTTCTGGTCCGGTCTGAAACGGATCGACGACCAGGAGCCGAAGAGCCGGTTGCCCGATACCATCTCCAGCCCGCCGAGAAATTCCAACGGTCCAAACTTCGTCTCGCTGGAGCCGATCTTGAACGTCGGGATGGCACGACTGCTGATCTCAGTCTTATCGACCGCAAATGCGCCTGAAGCATCCGCCGCGAGACAGAGGGTGAGCAAAGCCACGCGGGAGAGACGGATCATCAAGCCGTTTCCCTGCGGCAATCAGCTTGCGCGCCGCAGGCGGCCGGCCTGCGGCTGCGATGCCTGGTCCTCGAAGAGCGAAGCAAGCTGCTCGGTCATCGCGCCCGCGAGCTCATCCGCATCGACGATCGTAACGGCGCGGCGATAGTAGCGCGTCACATCGTGGCCGATACCGATCGCAAGCAGTTCGACCGGCGAACGAGTTTCGATCTGCTCGATGACGGCTCGCAGGTGGCGTTCGAGATAATTGCCCGGATTGACCGACAGCGTGGAATCATCGACCGGCGCGCCATCCGAGATCATCATCAGAATGCGGCGCTGTTCGCGCCGGGCCAGAAGGCGGTTGTGCGCCCAGATCAGCGCCTCGCCGTCGATATTTTCCTTGAGCAGACCTTCGCGCATCATCAGCCCGAGATTGGTGCGCGCGCGGCGCCACGGCGCATCAGCGGATTTGTAGATGATGTGGCGCAGGTCATTGAGACGGCCGGGTGTCTGCGGCTTTCCGCCGGCGAGCCAGGTCTCACGGGCCTGACCGCCCTTCCAGGCCTTGGTCGTGAAGCCAAGGATCTCGACCTTGACGCCGCAGCGCTCCAGCGTGCGGGCAAGAATATCGGCGCAGGTCGCCGCCACCGTGATCGGCCGTCCGCGCATGGAGCCGGAATTGTCGATCAGCAGCGTCACGACCGTATCCCGAAACTGCGTATCCCGCTCCATCTTGAAGGAGAGCGGCTGCATCGGATCGATGATGATGCGCTGCAGGCGGGCCGTATCCAGATAGCCCTCCTCCAGATCGAAATCCCAGGAGCGGTTCTGCTGCGCCATCAACCGTCGCTGCAGGCGGTTGGCCAGGCGGCCAACGGCGCCTTGCAGGTGCGCCAGCTGCTTGTCGAGGAAGGCGCGCAGGCGCTCCAGTTCGGCAGCGTCGCAGAGCTCTTCCGCGGTGATGATCTCGTCGAATTCTTCGGTGAAGACGTGATAATCGACCTTCTCGTTAAAATCGGCAAAGGGCGTGTTCGGCCGGCGCGTCTCGCCGGGCGTCTCCGAATCGTCCTCGCCCTCCTCCATCATGTCATCGTCGGAGATCTCGGCGCCTTCGGTTTCGCCGTCCTCCATCTGCTCGTCGGCGACTTCGCTATCCTCGACCGGAGCCGCGTCGGTGCCGGCATCATCATCGACCTCGTCCTGATCCGGCTCGTCGCCGTTCGGCTGGTCTTGCTGATCCGACTGGTCGTCGGCATCCGGCTCGTTGTCGTCTTCGCCGTATTGCTCGGCCATTTCCATCGCCGACAGCATGTTGCGGACGACCTTGGAAAAGGCCTGCTGGTCGTTGATGACGTTCGACAGGTTGTCGAGTTCCGAACCAGCCTTCTCCTCGATGAAGGAGCGCCACAGATCGAGCACCTTCCCCGCGGAAGCCGGCGGTTTCTGGCCGGTCAGCTTCTCACGCACCATCATGGCGACGGCTTCGCCGACCGGCGCATCTTCCTGCCGCTCGACGCCGGTGAAATTCGCCTTGGCGTATTTCTCCTCGGTCATGGAGCGCAGGTTGGCCGCCATGCCTTCCATCCGCAGCGTTCCGATCGATTCGACCCGTGCCTGCTCGACGGCGTCGAACACCGCGCGCGCATCAGCGCCCTGCGGCGCCATTGTGGCATGCATTTTCTCATCATGGCAGGCGAGCCGAAGCGCCATGGAATCGCCCAGGCCGCGCGTCACCGCCAGTTCGTGTGCGGTCGGCCGCTTGGAAAGCTCCGGCAGACGAATGCGCTCGGCCGTCATGCCGGGGCGCTCGTTGGCGAAGGTCACTTCGACTTCGCCGTCGCCCGCAATCGCCCGGACGCAGCCAGTTATCGCACGCCGCAAGGGCTCGACGTCGACCGGGCCGCTCGGCCTTGCTTTGGAATTGTCACCACGAGATGCCATGATCGACCGGCCTCAGGCCTCCAGCACGATGTTGGCTGCGCTTTCCTTGAGCTCGACCCCGAAGGCGCGCTGATAGTGTTCGGCAACCAGCGGACGCTCAAGTTCGTCGCACTTGTTGAGGAAGGTCACGCGGAAGGCAAAGGCGAGATCCCCGAAGATCTCCGCGTTCTCGGCCCAGGTGATGACCGTACGCGGGCTCATGACGGTCGAGAGATCGCCGTTCATGAACGAGGCGCGCGTCAGATCGGCGACCCGAACCATCTTGGAAACGGTCTCGCGGCCGTTCTTGTCCTTCCCGAAGCTCTTAACCTTGGAGGCGACGATGTTCACTTCGTGATCGTGCGGCAGGTAGTTCAGCGTAGTCACGATCGACCAGCGGTCCATCTGCGCCTGGTTGATCTGCTGCGTGCCGTGATAGAGGCCGGTTGTATCACCGAGACCGATCGTGTTTGCCGTCGCAAACAAGCGGAAAGCGGGATGCGGACGGATAACCCGGCTCTGGTCGAGCAGCGTCAGGCGGCCGGACGATTCCAGCACGCGCTGGATAACGAACATCACGTCCGGGCGGCCGGCATCGTATTCATCGAAGACGAGCGCAACATTGTGCTGATAGGCCCAGGGCAGGATACCATCCTTGAACTCGGTGACCTGCAGTCCGTCCTTGACAACGATGGCGTCCTTGCCGACGAGATCGATACGGCTGACGTGGCTATCGAGGTTGATACGCACGCAGGGCCAGTTGAGGCGGGTAGCGACTTGTTCGATGTGAGAGGATTTACCCGTTCCGTGATAGCCGGAGATCATGACGCGCCGGTTGTGAGCAAAACCGGCGAGAATGGCGAGCGTCGTCTCGCGGTCGAAAAGGTAGTCCGGATCGAGGTCGGGAACGTAGGCGTCACCCTTGCTGTAGGCCGGAACGCGAATATCGGAATCGATCCCGAAGACCTCCCTGACCGAAACGGTGGTATCGGGAAGCTCGGAAATATCAAGGTCTATCTTGCTCATCATGTCTCCAAGGCGGGTGCTTCCACCCGGCCATACTATCTCAGGCCATTTCACGACCATGACGCCGCAGCTTTGTTCCGCGCCGTTCAGGTGGGAACTCGGCGATACTTCTCCGGGACTGAAGCGAAACCTCGGCGGGATAATGACCGCGTGCGAGCATTCTGGAACTGAGTCCCGGACAAGAAACGCCGCGTCCGGAAGGTTGGCGAAGGCGGGTTGGCAAAACGCACAGATTCCTGCCGCGGTTGCCTGCGGCCTCAGCCGACTTG
Organism: Rhizobium sp. SVR5-2C; assembly: GCF_056755115.1. Taxonomy (NCBI): domain Bacteria; kingdom Pseudomonadati; phylum Pseudomonadota; class Alphaproteobacteria; order Hyphomicrobiales; family Rhizobiaceae; genus Rhizobium; species Rhizobium sp. SVR5-2C. Next base: position 10,589 of record NZ_JBNDHT010000175.1, read on the forward strand.
GACCATACCCGATTGAAGGCGGAGAGCAAGGACAGGAATTAACAAAAACCGTTCTGCTTCAACAATTGATAGGCCTGAATGACAGCCCGGAAACGGTCTTCCGAACCGCGGTCTCCGCCATTAGCGTCGGGATGATGCTTCTTGACCAGCTCCTTATAGCGGCTTTTGATCTCCGAGGAGGTCGCGCTGGCGGCAAGGCCCATCGTGTCGAAAGCCTTGGCTTCCAGGCTTTTCAGCTTGCGCTGTTCGGGAAAACGCGGTCCGCTTCCCTTGGTGCCGTTGACGAAACCGAAAGGGTCGCGCACGCGGTAGGAACCCGAACGGAGGTCGGAATGCAGCGGGCTGTTCTTGGCGGCCTTGTTGACGCCGACGGTCCAGGTCGGACGATGGCCGGTAATCGCTTCTTTCTGATAGCGCGCGATTTCGCCGTCGGAGAGACCGGAAAAATAGTTGTAGCCCTTGTTGTATTCCTTGACGTGCTCGAAGCAGAAAAGAAAGAACTGCCCTTCGGCGTTGCGTCCGACGGGTGCGCGATGCGCGCCTTTCTTGTCACAGCCGTCCCACTGACAGGTCGGAGGAGCCTGTTCGGTTTCCTGCTCGCGTTTGCGGCGGGTGCGGATGCGATCGAAATATTTGGAATCAAGTCTCATGGCGGCGCTAATTATGAGCCTCCGAAGAGGCGACAACAAGAATTGACAAACACGATTGTTGCTGGCTTGGTGGGAACCCCTTTTTTGCCAACCAACCGGACGAAATCGTGACTCTCCAGACCCGCATCGAAGCAAAACTGACCGAGGCTTTCGCCCCTGAACGCCTTGACGTCATCAACGAAAGCCACCTGCATGCCGGCCACCAGCCGGATATCACAGGCATGGGCGAAACGCACATGCGAGTGCGCATCGTTTCGGCCAAATTTGCAGGAATGACCAGGCTCGCCCGTCACCGGGCCATTACCGAACTGCTGAAACCGGAGCTGGACGCCGGGCTGCATGCCCTCGCCGTCGAACCCGCCGCACCCGGCGAAGTGACCCGCTGGTAGCGGAACACCTGCATTATATAGGCTTTTGCCCTCCTTTTACAAAGGAGGATCATCGCCCGCGTCTGGCTGGATCATACCGGCTTGATCTCGTCCTCTCCGGCGGGACGAATACGCAACTTGGTGATGCGGTTCTTTTCCCGACGCATCACGATGAAACGTTTGCCGTAGAAAGTGAAAGCCTGCCGCTCTTCGGGAATCGTCATCGATTCATGGATGACGAGGCCGGCAATGGTCGTCGCTTCCTCGTCCGGCAATTGCCAATCGAGCGCGCGGTTCAGGTCGCGGATCGGAACGCTGCCATCGACAACGATCGACCCGTCCGATTCCTGGCGGACCCCCTGCATATCAATGTCGTGTTCATCGGAAATATCGCCGACGATCTCCTCGAGAATGTCTTCGAGCGTCACGATGCCCTGCACCT
>NZ_JBNDHT010000176.1:0-11583 GCF_056755115.1 Rhizobium sp. SVR5-2C
CGGTTTCTCGGGATTGGAACGACGCCAGGCGCGGTCCCCCTGACGGATCCCGATTTCATGCGTGACGAGGACGGAGATGTCCACGCAGTTACGACATGGACCAAGGATCAGCTCAAGGAAACGGCCGAGCATCGTGCTTGAGTTGCGTCCAGCCCGGCCTAAGAATGCTCGATCTGTGTTCGTCGGAGTAGCCCTCGTAAGATTCCGCCGAGTCTTGAGCACACCGTCAGATACTTCAGTCCTCCGCGACTAATAAGCTCCCGCTGCTTTCATAGCCCGCAGCTATCGAAACTATGGTTAGACGGCATTTTCAATAAATCTTCTTCCGAGGCAGTGTCTCGTCGTTACTGGCAACCCCCTGCCATAGCGACGATCTCTCTAACGGAGAAATACCATGAAAGATCATTTGCATATTAGCGCCATTCCTGCCTCCGTACTCTTTCTCGCCGGCCTTTGCATCCTCCCAAGCGTCGTGTCGGCCGAAGTTATCAATCGCGGGTCGGAGGGATCTCCCCTCTCCGAAATTCGCCCTGCTCCCAAGTCGATCTATCCCGATCAATACGCGATCACAGCACAGCCATCGCCATCGGAAGTCGACTCCGCGTTTCTCGGCCCCGTTCTGCTGATGAAGTCGGCCGTGGTCGATCTTGAAACGGGTACAGCAACGCTGCCCCTTCGCAAGGGCAAGCTCGCATCCGGTGAAACAGTCTGGTCAATTCTTACCGACGTCACAGATGAAAATCTTGCGAAGTTGCACGGAGTTCCGTTTTCCCCAAAGCTTGCCTACGGCATGACCGGCAAAGCGACGCGGAGGGGGCATGTTGAAAAGGACGGATCGATCGTCTTTCAAGCTGGCAAGGTCAATTTCTCTCCGGAACACGTCGTGATGCCCGGAGATGCGCCAGATTTCTTCCCACCGAAATCTGCAAAGCCTGGCTCTGTGGGCGATGCCGACTATTCACCTCTCGTTGCCCTTGATAACGCACCGGGCGTCGTCTTCAACATGCCGATGGTCGCCTTCGACGTCTCGGCCGACGAGCTCGACAAAATGTGTGATGGCAATGTCAATTACGGCAAGGTGGAAGACAAGGTCGTCAAAATTTGCCCACGCGACGGAACGGTGACTCTCAAGCTGACGCTTGGCTATACGTTCGGCAAGCCGATCTTCTATCTTTCAACCGAAGCTAACGATGAGGGCCTGGCAGCCTTGGAGGGGGCAACTTATACGCCCGCGCTGAAGGATCTTCCATTTGCCTTGGAGGATGCGTCTCAAGGCGAGGCTGCCGAGCGTCTTTATGCGTTCGTCAACGGGCCGACCGGAATTGACAATCCCTTCCGCCAGGGCCTCGACAGCGCCCTCTCCGACAAGGGAAGTCATGGTCCTCTGAACGTTCTCGGCGGAATCCCGACTATCAATCTCGACTACAGTCCGATGTGGCGGGTCTTCCCCGTAAAGTGGACGGCCGATGCCATCGAAAAGGGTTATCGCACCAAGATGACGGATGCGATTGCAATCGAAGATGCCGGTGAAAGAGGGATCATTGAAAGCATCGCCGGAGGCAAACCGAAGCCAGTTGGCTTTGTTGTCAACTGCCCGGTCGTCTATCGGGTGAACTGAGGTCATCGACATGCCGCCAAGGCAATCGCCTTGGCGGCTTAAGCCCAAAGGAAGCCCAACAATGCTAAAACTCCTTCTCCCCATCGCGCTTGCCGTAACTCTGTCGAGCACGTTGCCTCATGCTACCGAGGCAAAACAGCTGGTCGAGGTGATGGCCGGCAGCGCGCGCGATCGGCACGTTTTGTTTTCGTTCGAAAACGCAGATAATCCAGGAAAATCCGCGCTTCGGATCAGCACCCGCCGGGTTGGAAACCCGGGTGCAAAACTGTCTATATCTATTGATAAAAGTACCAGCCCGTTGCTTTCCCGCCTTCTGACCACTCAAGAATGCAAATTCGCTGACGATGGCGCACAGTGCACTATCATCATCGCGGGTCACACGAAGACGTATCAACGTTTTCTTGCGGCGTTCACGCGTGGACGTTTGGCGCATGTTGTGATTACAAACGCCGCAGTCATGCAGATGCAGACGGATGTGCCTCTTACCGGTTTTGCCAAGAAGCTAAAAAGCTAGCGACTTAGCCACCGTGAGGAATGGGCCCGATGCCGTGCGGATATTGGATTTTCGGCTGTTTCGGTTCGAAAGGCACCACATCAGATCGGCTCGGGGCCATTCGCTTCCTGGCGCGGCGGCGCTGAACGTTGTTTGACCGTTTCAAGCAAGCTAACGTCAAAGTGCACCGGTAATTGCCCTGGCACCATTTCGATCTTGTCAGCCAGGGCGGTTCTCACTTGCGACGTGTCGTTTCATCTGCCGGAAGTCTGCACGCTTTCAGTCAGCTGGCGAGCGGACGGAGCGCCTGGATGAGGCCATCCGCCGCGAGCAGAAACCCGTCGTACACGACGCGGCCATCGGGCGCGATCACGACGAACCAGGGAACTCCGCCGGAGCGATATGTTTTTATGATTGCGGGCACGGCCTCTATGGAGGCCGAGTCAGCGACAGCGTGCCCGAAGGGAACACGTAGTCCATATCGCAGTTGATTTTCCCGCAGACGATCGAGGGTGTTGACTTCCGAACCCTCGAACACAGTCTGGATGGCAGCCAAGCCAACTCCCTTGTCGCAAAGTTCCTCAGCAAGTGTCACGAATGTGGGGAAGCCATGTCTATGACAGACCGCACACCAATGCTGAAAGAAGTACAATATCCTGAAACCCTGCCCCAGCTCGATCAAGGTCAAAGGGCTACGCTCGTCGCCATTTTCATCGATCCACCGAACACACTCTAGCGGTGGCGCAGGCAGGCCCATAATCCCCGTCTCCATGAATCCTCCATTCGTGGTTCGCGACGTTGTGCCGGGTGCCGTCGGATTGCTAGCCAGCGGCACCGCTTCTTGCCTAGGAGCATGGAGACCTGATCCGAAGCTGTCCAATTCGCCGCAAGGATAGGTTCAATTACCGTCGGGATGTACGCCGGTGCCGCGCATTTGTGTTTCCATATGTGTGATCTCAGCTCCTCCCTAGCTCGGCCGTAGATTTGCTTCGGCCCCGCGGTCTCCTGCGACGCACCATACGCTGCTGCGCCCCCCACAGGATTAACGACCGCGCATAACGCTCGATGAGCGCAAGAAATGGTTAGGAAATCACCTCTCGCCATAGTCGATAGTCGATCGTTATTACCCCTCGTTGCGGGCGTAATGCCATCGCGGCCCGCATTTCTTGCCTACCTTTACGAATTGCAGAGACGACCGTTGGGGCAATATTCCCCGCTGCTATAGAAACGATACGAACCGGCTATTGGAAAATTTCGTCCCCGGCTGCGATCAATGGGTACCACTGTCGCAGACCTCATCGAGCAAGGCCGAGGGTGACCTGGGACGGATATCAGTCACTGGGGGAAAAAGGCATGCGTACTACCCTATTGATGGCCGGAGCGGTTTTCGGCGCGGTTGCTGTAACAGCCGCATTCGCACAATCCGCGTCCAATGACGGCGGTGCCTCGACGATCAAGCGCCAGCTCCCCGAATACATCGAATCCGGCGATCTGATCCTGCCGAAGAATTTCAATGAGTGGGTGTTCGTCGGTTCACCGCTCACGCCCAACGCGCTCAACGACGGGAAGGCTAATTCTCCTGAGTTTCACAACGTCTACATCGAACCAGGCGCATACGCGATCTACAAGAAGACAGGTGAGTTTCCGGAGGGAACGATGTTCTTCAAGGAACTGCAACTGACGCTCCCGGCGGAAAACCCGGACGGATCGCGCACTGAGCCTTCTGGGCGAGGCTTCTTCCCCGGAAAGCTGAACGGCGCCGACGTGACGGTCAAGGATAGCAAGCGCTATGCTGAAACCGGAGGCTGGGGTTACTACAACTTCAACCACCATGAGCCGAAGGCAGCGACAGCCAAACTGCAGCCCAAATCCGAGTGCGCCTTCTGCCACATGGCGAGCGCCAAGAAAGACGACGTCTGGACCCAATTCTATCCGCTGCTGGACGACTGAAATGGTCAACGAACACTACCGGTTCGCTGAAATGAGGAGCAACGGCATGAGAATCGTCAATACATTGCGCGTCGCCTTGACTGGATTGGCCGTGATCGGCGCGGTCTCCGCTTACGCGCAAATGGACAAGCGCTCACAGTACGAGGGTTCGGCCGCGACCGTTGTCGACGATAAAGGAAATCTGCGCGTGCCTTTCGACTATCGAACCGCCTATCGGTAACGGACTGTCAGTCCTGTCACCTGCCCGCGCAACAATCAGACTGGATCTATAGCTGCGGCTATCCAATCCTGAACCGATATTTGTGGGCTTTCTCGGTCGCGCAAGGATTATGGAGGCTTAAAGGTTGATCAGGCCGGCGGACGAAGGGTCTGGAGCGTGAGAACGCTCGGCCGAAGAAGTCGCCAGGGGATCTCGCGCTTCCTCGACCCGCTGCCGCTCCAGTCGCCCTCCATGCGCCAGGCGCGATCAGCTTCGGATGAAGGCAAGCAGATCGGCGTTGGGATTGATCGCAGCGCGCGACGAAATTTTCTAATAGTGAGTGCATATAGTTTCCATAGCGGCGGGGAATAACCCCGCGACGGTCTTCAGTGCCATTCATGAAAAAGGCAAGTCGCGCAGGCCGCGACGGTATCACGCCGCGCAGCGAGCGACCTTGCCGGTTGGAAAGCCCGTTTGACACTTCATGCCAGGGGCTATGGGCAATGGATGAATTTACGCAGTCGTAAAGCCACCGTCGATGGCATGCACCGTGCCGGTCGCATAGCGGGAGTCATCCGAGAGCAAGAAAGCCACGAGACCAGCTACATCGTCAGACGTTCCATGGCGGCCGAGGGGAACAGTCTTCGCGAACGTCTTGTCGTCGCCCGTGAAGGCCTGCTCGGCAAGCTTAAAAGTCATAGTGCCAGCAGTAGGCCCAGGGGCGGCAGCGTTGAGCCGGATACCACGTCCGCCGACCTCGAGAGCAGCGGTCTCATCATGCCGATGATGGCGTGCTTGTAGCCGACATAGGCAACGATGCCCGCACCGCTACGACGCTGAGTGAACTGGACATATTTACGACCGAACCGCCGTTCCGGATGATCGGAAGAACATATTTCATCCCAAGGAAGACGCCTCGGACGTTGATCGCCATCAACCGGTCAAAGTCCTCTTCGGGAAACTCGATGATCGGACGGACACCGGTCTTGATGCCAGCATTGTTGACGAAGCCGTCAATCTCGCCCCACAGCACACGCGCACGAGCAGCGTAGGCCTGGACCTGCACGGAGTCGTGCCGGCTGCGACAGCATCAAGCCGCGCGGTGAGCGGCGATAACGATCGTCTATCGACTCCATGGCGAGAGGTGATTTCCTTGGCCGGAGTTGCAAGCTTATTCTCCAAAGCATCGACGTACCGAAACTTTCAGGGTCGCCACCGAGACGCGATGCCAGATTAAGAAGTCAGGAGGCTCGATATGCAAAGCAATGACGTAAACGCGGTCGCAGTGAATGGTAAGGAGGCCGCGTATTTCGGTGTGCCGTGGGAAGATGCCTACGGATACGCACAGGCAATCAAGGTTGGTGACACGATTCATGTCTCCGGCCAGCTCAGCCACGACCAGAAGGGGAACCTGATCGCGCCTGCTTCTCTCGATGAATCCGGCAAGCCGGCCGAGTTCTCGATGCTGGAACAGCAGATGCGCGCGACCTACGCCAATGCAGGCAGGCTTTTGGCGCGCTTCGGGGCAACGCTGGACAACGTCGTTGAGGAGACGCTCTATGTCCTCGATGTCGACGCCGCATTCGCCGCCGCGGGGAAAGTGCGCAAGGAGGCCTACGGCACGGAACGACCGCAGTGCGCCAGCAACTTGATCGGGGTGACGAGATTGGCCTTTCCTGAACAGCTCATCGAAATCACCTTCAAGGCTGTGCTGTTGGGAGCGGAAGCGAAACCGCGGTGATAAACCCCCGATGTCTGGAGCTAACGAAATCATGACGAAATGGTCGCGATCGACCGCCGCAACATGAACATGTGGGAGGATGACGCGGCGGGCAGCGCGATCGTGGCGACCTGACGGCGGAAGCTGATCTTTTCGGGGCTGTTGACGGAAGCGTGCGTGACTTTTCCGGTGCTCGCCGCTGACGCGGCGGGGTATGAGGTACACATCGTCGGCGACGCTTGCGGCGGGCTCGACCCGGTCAGTCACGATCTGGCACTGCGACGAATGAAAGCGGCGGGGGCGAAGCCGACGTCCTGGATCCAGGTCCTTCTGGAACTCCGGCGCAACTGGACCCGGCATAAGACCCATGACGAGCGCGAGCGATCATAGAGGCTCACGGCGGCGGATCGGCCTGGCCTATGCACGGGATATGATCAAGCCCGCGTAACAAACGCGCCGATTATCCATCTGAGTTGTTCCCGCGCCACGTGCCCGGGCTGGTCCCCGAAACCGCAAATCAGCGCGGTATCGGCAATGCGAGCGATCTTCCGGGTGAGCGCGACAAGAAAAGTGCCACTGCTCTTCGCGAGGCTCGCCGTGTGTTTTACTCGGCGTCACGCGTCCGGCAAAGAACTCACGTTGATTTTCGAGAGCATCATCATTCGCTGCGGATCAAAGAGCTCTTTGACAGAAGTCAGAATTGAACAATCGCCGGGCGTCACAGCCCGATGCCTAAGACGGATGTCGGCAGTCCTTGCTCTACCGAAACAAGCTGGCGCAACATACTGCAAGCCCGAGAAGCGTGAACCGGGGAGCAATTTATGAGCCCCGCATCCGCTGCACGATCTCAGTCAGTTGGGCACGATCGGACACGAGAACAAAGTCGATCGCCAGGCCGTGCCTCGGTCGGCCCGGCGATGGTCACCAGTGTTCCTCCGGCTCGAACAAGGCCCGCGGACCGCTTCTGGATGTCGCCGCTGACGACGTCGAACACCAGATCGGCGCCACCGACGTCTTCGACGTGCGTCGTTGTCTGGCCGGTCACAGTGGAAGTGTTGCGCATTGTCCCACGGCCATCATAACCAGCGGCTATCGATTTCATGGCGGGACGTCATTTCCCACTCGCCGCGCAGAATCCCATGCTGATGGGCGTGAGCGGCAACCTTTCGCCGCCACGCGACACTCGAACAAGGGTTCACAATCAAGGAGGCTACAAATGCCAGTCCAGAAGCCGATTCTAACGCCGCCCCACGGCGGAGAGATGGTGACCTCGAGCGGCGGCTCGATCATCGAGATGAAAGTGGAGAGCAGCGAGTCCGGAGGCGAATATGGCGCTGTCCTGTGGACGGTGCGAGCTGGGGAGGAGCCTCCGATGCACACCCACTCCCGCGAGGACGAGCTAGTCTACGTGGTTGAGGGGCAGCTAATCGCGCGGGTCGGCGATGCCCGCGTCGAGGTGGGGCCGGGCGCCTACGCGGCGCTTCCCCGTGGTGTGCCGCATACGATCGAGGTGGTCGGCGACCAGGCGACCCTGCTGGTCACCTTTGTGCCGGGTGGGCTGGAGCGCTTCTTGGTGCCCCGGAAAGGCGAGCAGCCCGATCCGGCCGCTTTCGGCCTGACGCTCCCCTAGGGCCGAGGACCGCGGCGCGCGGCGTTCCTGACCGCGCGCCCGCACGGGTCTGGCCGCCGGACGCTCACGACCGCGCCAGATGATTGATTCCACGCGCCGGCCGGTTACGCCTAACAGCCTCAGCTTCGAACCAACGAGCGCGTCGCTGCGGTAATGTTGAGGTGCGCCAATAGCTGAAAGACGCTTGGCACGTTGCGGTGGGAGTGAGGCGCCTCCATCGGCGAGGACTCACCCGACCAGAACTATCGGCGACCGCGAAGAGGTGTTCGCGTGCCTACTACCATCCTAACGCGCGGCTATCGACTCCAACGTTGTTTCCTATTCACTGCGCGGAATCCGATGCTTGAACGGTACCGTGCTCGTCCGGCCCACGACAACGATCTTCCGCCGCGAAGGCAGCGCGCCTGGCCTGGGCACATCGACATCGAGATCGACCACGTCGCTGCATTGTAGAAGCGAGATACCGCCATGTTTTCAGTGATTTTCGAGATCCTCCCCAATAAAGAGAACTCGGATGACTACTTCGACAACGCCAGATGCTTCGCCCCGAGCGAGAGAAGGTCGAGGTCTTCGTAGACAACATCTGCTACAAGAGCCTGACCCGCGATGGCTGGATCCTTTCGCTTTCGAATTGGCGGGACGAGAAGTCGCTCGTCCGCTGGCGGGCGCATGTCGTGGATTGTCCTGCCGTCATGGCCACTGGTGGCTGTTAGGCACTCGAGGAACCGGAAGGTCATGGTCGAGATTTCCGCGAACGCTGCGGTCAAGGCAGAGATCACTCGTGGTACGGCGACGTCCTGCCAGGAATCGAGTTCCGCGTTCGCCGCGTCTGAGCCCCATTCGCCAAGATGAGTCCATCGATTTCCTGCATGTGACTGGCGTCGATTTGATACTCAGCGGTTGGGCCGACTTTCAAAAGCAGATAGGGGCCAGCGAGCCCCGAGTTTTCTGCCATTCCTTTTCATCGTCGATGATAGTCTTTGCCAAGGAGCAGCCTGCAAGCTTCATTATCGGTTGCGGCGATGGCGAGCGATCCCGGGCATCCCTCTATACTCTGGTCGAACGGACCAATTGGAGTGCCGCCTGCGTCGAAGCCTTCAACACGATAGATTAGCAGACGCGAGAATTTCCCGGACAGGGTTTCACCCGCAGCAAGCGGCCGATATCATTCGGGCCAGCCAGGTGGTAGCCGTTCTGCTTGCTCTGGTTGATCACGGTCCAGGTTTCGCGATCGGCCTTCACCTTTTCGTAGAGATCCGAATTGACCTCCTTCGAGACGGTCACTTCTGGCCTGACACCGTCTCGTAGCGGATGAACCCCGGCCCGGCTCGTTGTTCAAAGCTGTCGTTGCTCTCGCCTTGGTTTGTGCGCTCGGCCTCGCCGTCTGAGTTAAAGCAGTTGTAAAATAATAGCCGGAACTCAATGTCATGGCCCGACCTCCAAGGTCCCGACAGCTTTTTATGATCACTTTACCGGTGCGATAAGATTTAGGCATTCACACCATAACCTTCCGGCATTTCACGCGGCCACATAAGATGCCTATAGCTCACTTAATCATTATGAGCCTAAGGAGAGCTTTTATGTCTGACCTGACAATCTCTGAGATTCTCGACGATCCAATGATTCACGTGATGCTCAATGCCGACGGGATATCTCGGAATGCTTTCGCCCAGTTTCTGGAAAGCGCTGCTCGTGTTCTTGCACGACGCAAAGAAACTCGGCGCGACCGCGTGCCGAACAGACGCGGTCGCCCGGCTCACATCTGAGTTGCGATGCTAGACCCCGTTTGCGTCGTCAAATCTGGAGTTACCCCTGTCTGCCCCGGTCGGCCGGGAGTAGCATGTGCTTTGGACGTCATATGATGGCATGTCCTATTCCCGGCATCTAAGCCGACGCCACGCCGAAATACGAGCCCCCTCCCCTGCAATGGCAAATGGATCTCCCGTTGCCGAAGTGCCGTCGGAAGGATCATCCCCAGGCAGACCAACTGTCTGTCATTTTCGCGCGCTCATCTCACTCTCTCGCCTATTGACACCATTCTAATAACGGTCGGCTATCGACTCGATGGCAAAAGGTGATTTTCCTTTAGACCCTCATAGACCCCAATGTTCGAGCCATAGTCGCCTGTCCTCGTGTATGGGCCCAGGTCTTCGTTCCGTCGAACGATCGGAGGTCAGGAGGTACGGAATGCAGATCACAGTTACACTCGACGTCTCCTTCGCCGGCGCGGTCGAGAGTCTTCCGCTGGAGGAAGTCGTCGTGCTGGCGGACAGCGCTGACGTCTCGCTTGGAGTACAGCGCGCATTGAGCGCGAGGGTGCAGAGCATCGGCGATGATGGCAACGGCTCATCGCGTCCGCGTGGAGATTCCAGACAACGGCCCGCGGGAAAATGACACCCTAAGGACCCCACAGCCCCAACGGGTCGCGTTTCTAAAAGGAGAAAATGATGAAGAAGAGTTTTGCGATGATGGTTGCCGGCGCCGCCCTGGCTCTTGCCGGTGCGACGATGGCGGGTGCGGCCGATCTGGTTCGGACCTATCCGGCACCCGAGCCGGACGTGCGCGACGGCGTCAAGATCGGCTATCTCACCTGCGATATCGGCGGCGGCACCGGTTATGTTCTGGGTTCGGCCAAGGAAGTCGATTGCGCCTTTCATTCGGCGATGGGCAGCGAGCCGATCGATCACTATACCGGCCAGCTTCGCAAGCTCGGCGTCGATCTCGGTTTCACGACGCGCAGCCGGCTGATCTGGGCCGTCTTCGCGCCGACGGCCGGCTATCACCGCGGCTCGCTGAGCGGCCTCTATAACGGTGCCACCGCCGAAGCGACGCTTGGCGCCGGCGTCGGCGCCAACATCCTCATCGGCGGTACGACGGGATCGATCCATCTCCAGGCCCTCAGCGTCACCGGCCAGCTCGGCCTCAATATCGCTGCCGGCGGCGCCTCCATGACGCTCGCGTCAAACTGATACGCCATTGGCCGAGACCCTCCCGCCGCTGCGGGAGGGTGCCTCCAGAAAAGTATCTCCACCACAGATCCAATCCGAAGCCTCCTGATGAAATCTCTTGCTTAAATGTCACCAAGATACAGGAACGCGGCATTAGCGCCTTGCGACCTCGGCGGTTGCAGGGCGGTACTTTGCCGTGCTGCCCGCCGACAGGCTTGAAACGACGTTGACCCTTCGCCGAAATGAGCTGCGGTTCCAACGATCGATTGGGAGATAAGGCCCTCGGGTCGGAATAGGTTTCAACCGTGAGACGCACGGACATGTGAGGCTCGACGGCCGCAAACCGATCGAGCTTCTCAAGGCGGGTGATATTCCCCTCGTCATCGAGGCGGCCCGGCGCTATGGCGAGCAGGGTGCGTGACCGCTCCGCTTCCGCCGGCAGATCTCCACACACGCGTACCCGAGTTGCTTATCATTCCGCCCGGCACCGATCTGCATCGGTTCTATACGGCCGCCTACGCGCCAATCTATTTCGATCGGTCGGACCTCGGCCGGTTCAACGCCCCTGACGGGTCGAAGGCACCGGCCGCGCACCCGGTCAACGCAGACGGCATGGCCTATCATAGTCGTCACGACGACACGCAGATTTGTTTCGCCTTGTCCGAGCGTGCGGCATCCGGGGTGCTGGGCGGGGGAGCGCCGGACGGATCTCGATGAAAACTGGTTCTGGCAGGTTGCCGAACGTTACCGCGTCGGGCCGGCTCCGTAGTCAGATCGCATCTTCCGCCGGTAGGCAGGGCAAGCCGCTGCGCGGCCGCGTGCTATGCCTGAGGCACCGAGCCGCTCCGCCGGCTCGGTGCCATCCGGGTGAGGCCGCTCTTGCGGGAACCATCCGCGGAAAGAATGGGGATGACGCCGGGGGAATGGCGCCGAATGGCGCACGCTGGCGGCTAGACGCGCGCCTGAGATTGCGATGCCTCAATTTGATCCTTTCGCGCATCATATTGAGAAAATACAGTCTCGAT
>NZ_JBNDHT010000177.1:0-11420 GCF_056755115.1 Rhizobium sp. SVR5-2C
AAAACCTTCTGTGTCCGCTCTTGAGCACTTCGGATATCGGCGATGTCGCGGTTAAGACTGACCCATACCCCGCCGATGATGAACGCGTTGACAAGAGCGGCGCCTATGATGGCGATGAAATGCGCCGGGTTGATCTTCGGTTTCTCGACTTCGATCTGCATGGTGTCTCCGTCCATTCCTGCGCGCCCTGCCCTTCAAAAATGCTCTATGCGTGCTTGACCGGCGAAAGCCGATCGACTATGTCGCCGCCGCCGCGTTCAAAAGGCTTTGAGGCGGCAAAGCCATGATGGGGCAATTGCGGAGCGAATGGCCGGCCAAGTAGCGAATGTAAATCTGTTCGGATAGTTCGGGCAGATCGGCACCTTGGATTGTTGCCCAGCGTTCTCCGACGAAATGACAAAACGGGAGCAGTGTCGACAGGCAGGAGCTTGCGTCTTGCTCATCGTCGGACCGGCATGAAAAAGGGCCGGAGACAATGTCTCGCGGCCCCAGTTTTTCTGATCGACAGCGACGGGAGGAGAACCGCGTCGAGACAATGAACTTAGCAGACCATGATTAACGAATTGTAAACGCGGGTTTTGGCGACACACCTCGCTCGCCCCGGCTTGCCTCATGCGAGCCCGAGAGCCTTCCGCCCTCCGGATCCGGGCGCCCGAAGAGGAAACCCTGCAACTGGTCCGGAGCCTTAACGGCCATCCGCGCGCGCTGTTTTTCAGTCTCAATACCTTCGATAACGACGGCCAAGTCAAGGCTCTTCCCAAGTGCCATTGCGCAGTCGATGATAACCTCGGCAACCGGATCCTCTTCAAGAGCGGCTACATAGCTACGGTCTATCTTCACTTTGTGGAAGGGATAGCGTCTTAGGTTGGTCATCGACGAGTAACCGCTGCCATAGTCGTCCATAACGAGTTTGACACCCAGCGCGTGCAGTGCCTCAAGGCAGCGCGCCACGTCGGCGCTATCCTCAAGCAGCGATGTCTCTGTGATCTCCAACTCCAGTCTTTCAGGAGAAAGCCGGCTCGTCTCGAGTGCGTCCGTCACATGATCAACCAACTCGGCAGAAAGCAACTGGCGTGCTGAGATGTTGACAGCAATGAACAGCCTGTCGTCCCAGGACGCAGCCACCCTGCAAGCCTCTTGCAGGACCCACCTCCCGATTTCCACGATAGAGCCACTCTCCTCAGCAGCTCCGATGAACACTGCTGGCGAGAGGACACCGTAGCTGGGATGGCGCCATCGCAAAAGCGCCTCGTAGCCTCTAGGGATCCCCGAGGCTGTCTCAATTATGGGCTGGTAGAGCAGGAAGAGTTCACCGGTGTCTGGCGCCCTTCGAAGTTCTTCTTCCAATCGCCGCTGCGTCCGCAGTTGCTGGTCCAGGAAGCCGTCGAATGCGCATATCCTCCCTTTTCCTTGGGACTTTGCACGATATAAGGCAGCGTCGGCATTGTTCTGCAGTTGCTTCAACTCATCTCCGTGCTCCGGGAACCTGGCTACCCCGACGCTCACGCCCAATGCTCCTGCCTTGTCGTGTGTGTTAAATGCCGACTTGAAGTTTGTCATAAAGTTGAATGCATAGTCCTCTGCGGCAAAGGCCAGGCGTCCGGGCAACAAAACCGAGAATTCGTCCCCGCCGATCCGTCCTATGATTGCCGGCTCTTCAAAAGAGGCATTCAGAACCTCAGCGACTTTCTGCAAGACCAAATCGCCGTCTGCGTGACCATGAACGTCGTTGATCGACTTGAAGCGATCGAGATCAAGTGTAAGGAGCGACAAACCAGCTCCACTCGCCACCGCTTCCCTTATCAGCTTTAATACTGAACGCACGCCGGTTCAGGAGGCCGGTCAATGGATCATGGGAGGCAAGATGGAGCAGCTGCCGGTTGGTCTCCAGGCGCTCACTGATATCGCGCAAACCGAACACAGACGTTTCGCGGCCTCGGTATTCTATGACGCCCTCGACGATTTCGATTGGAAGCGACCCATTCGGTGAGTTGAGGAGGCCTTGGGATCCTTGTCGGTCGAACAGAAAATCACCGAGAAGGCGGGATTTGAGGTCCGCGACCGGCCTCCCCGTCAACTCTGCAAACCGCTCGTTAGCGTGAACGATCTTCCCGGCGCGGGTCAGCACAACGGCTTCGAACGTTGCGTTTGCGAGTCCTTTGACATCTGTCAGGTGCCGATCGAAGAAGAGTGCCGCGATGCCGGTGGCAATCAACAGGCTGGACACGGTACAAACGCCGACTGCGATGCCCACTCTGTCGAGGAAAGTCAGGGCGTCCGGTGCGCCCGGATATAACGGGACGACATTGAGGCCACTCATTGAGATCATGTGATGGCTGCAAACTGCGGCAACGATCAGCAAGGAGGCGAGAACGAGCCTGCCGCCGGTGATCCGGTGGGAAAGAAGCAGCATTGCGCCGACCGCGAACGCGCCGCCCAGCACCCATGCCGCAACGGCTGTCGTCGCGTCGGTTTCTATGAAGACAGAAGCGCTGATGGCGCTGAGCCCGAGGGCATGCATCGTGGCAATTGCCAGACCCAGAAGGATTCCTCCGACAACCGCACCCTGCCGGCCCGTGACGTACAGGGATGAAAAAGTGGCGAGACAAGAGCGCGCGACCGCCGCCACTATGGATAATCCTGTTTCGGTGACGCGGTACGATACGGGAATACTGTACGACAGCATTGCAATGAAGTGGGTAGCCCAGATCGTGCCTCCAAGCACGATTCCGGCAATGCCGAGCCAGAGGTTCCGGTGCGCCTTGACGCACTGGCGCGCGCGAGAGAGCATGAAGATCCCGGCGAGATTGCCCGCGGCGCAAACGCAGACTGCGACAGGCAGAAGCAGCCAGTTGTGCTGCTCAGTAATACAGGAAACCAGTCGGAACATCGCCACCTCCGCTGGCATCCTTTCATGCGAAGCCTGACCCCAGGGTTATCGGAGTCATTAGATTTTTAATGGAATGCTTGAAAAGCTGACGGCCGGGACCACCGAGCCTCGCCGGTTAACGTCTTAATTGGTAGTCGCTTTGAAATGCGGGTCACATCAATCGGATAGACATCCTGATGTGAGATCCGCGTTGCGTGCGATTACAGCTCTTGAGCATGTGAGATCCCATCAGGGGTGGATAGCGGCCTGCACCGTGTCAGAGTGAGGTCGCTAGAACACTCTCTGGAGGCCAATCATGCCGATAACAGCAGATCAAACTCAAGCACAGACCGCTACCCCCCGTTGATCTTGGAGCAATTTTCATCTCGTTGGAATCGAGTAAATCGACATGGCTCGTGACGGCTCTCTCGCCGGGAAGCGAGAAGATGTCTCGTCATACAGTCACCGGAGGCGATATCGCCGGCTTGTTCTCGTGTTTTGCCGCTCTTCGCCAGAAAGCGCAGCGGCGTAAAGATAGGCTTTATCCGCTAGTGATGATCCAGGAGGCCGGGCTTGATGGCTTCTGGCTGGGGCGAGTGCTGAGCAAGGAAGCTTGGATCGAGAGCCATATGGTGGAGGCCGCATCCATTGCCATGCCTCGTCGACATCGCCGCGCGAAGACGGACCGCATCGACGGTGAAACGTTGACGGATCCAGGTGAGCGAACCGAGAATCCGTTTGGCCTTACCCGCCGATCTTGAGATTGGTCCCGTTTTCCTGAGCCCGTCCCCGTCGAAAGCGGGATAGTGGTGCAGCCGCGACAAGCGGCGACCGGATGTGATGAGGTGGAACGGCCCGCTCCGACAGCATCAAGTGCTAAAACGTGGCCGTTGCTCGAACGCCACAAAGGAGGGACCGTTCCATGAAACATGCTAGCACTATCGGGCTGGACTTGGCCAAACACGTTTTCCAAGTTCACGGCGCCGATATCGAAGGCTCACCCTTGTTCAATCGAAAACTGCGTCGCAGTGAAGTGCTACGCTTCTTCGAGAAAATTCCTCCTTGCCTGGTCGGCATGGAAGCATGCGGTGGAGCACATTATTGGGCGCGTGAAATTGCGAAGCTCGGTCATGATGTGCGGCTCATTCCGCCGGCTTACGTCAAACCTTTCGTCAAGCGCGGCAAGACGGATGCGGCCGATGCGGAAGCCATCAGCGAGGCGGTGATCCGCAAAACCATGCGCTTTGTCCCGATCAAATCAGCCGATCAGCAATCAGACGCAATGGTGCTGAAAACGCGCGCTCTTCTGGTGCACCAGAGAACGCAGTCGGTCAACGCCTTGCGTTCACATCTGGCCGAACTGGGTATCATCGCGGCTGGCGGCCTTGCCAGCGTTCCAGCGCTGGTGGCCATCGTTCGGGAAGGTGAAGACACTCGACTGCCTGCAGCAGCACGCTTCGCACTGACGGCTATTGCCGACCAGATCGACACCTTGGCTGATCAGATCGAGGAGTTCGAACGTACCATTGTTAAGGAATCGAAGCGCGACGAAGGCATGCGCCGACTGACAACAATCCCCGGGGTCGGCGCCATCACCGCGGCGACAATAAAGGCCTTTGGTTCCGGATCCCGGCGGATTCAAATCGGGGCGCCACTTCGCCGCCTGGGTTGGATTGACACCGAGGCCCCATTCCAGCGGAGGCAAGGAGCGATTGGGCGGAATCTCTAAAATGGGTAATCCGGAACTCCGTGTTCTCCTGGTCCTCGGAGCGACAGCCGTTCTGCGGATTGCCCGGAATGATGATCGGGCACGACCGTGGCTGAAAGCGCTACTCGCCAGGCGCCCTTTCAAGGTGGCCGCTGTCGCGTTGGCAAATAAGATGGCCCGGATCATCTGGGCGCTTCTGAATAAGGGCGGGATTTACAATCATCCTGAGCCACCCTCGATCACTGCAGCTGCCTGATGAATATTATGACCCACAACCAATCTGACCGGCGTAGGCCGGCAGATGCAAGGTGCAACTACAAACGATGAACCCCGGGACGAAATCCCGGAACGAGCGAAGCCGCCAATCTCACTGCACTAAAAGTGCGTGGATGTGATTTAGCTCCGCGTTTCGCGGATCTCATCGAGGCCAGCGGTCATGTACCGCGCTTCAAGGCCGTACATATGAACGCATCGTCCGCGTGTGGGAAATCGATTGAAAAGCCGCTTGCACCGCGGGCCGTTCCACATATGAGATTGTACAGGCTCGAGAACGAGCTGGTAGTTGCTATGGGCTCAGACCATGGATCCGATTACGAAGGAGAAATTCGATGCCACATCAATGAACCGTTGACAAAAATCCTGATGTGATCGGATTCGAACCGGCGACACCTCGATCAGATGTCTAAGCACCTGAACAATCAATATTTTGCGGGAACGCTATTATGGAACTTGTCTTGGTTCCGGTGGTGGCCTTTGAGCCGAGCCGCCTATCGTCTTCCTGCTTTCCTTCGCCCTGTGCGTGGCTGTCCCACACTCCGACAACTACGAAAGCTCCGCCCTTGGTGTTATCCATATCTAGCCGTCGCAGCGAGTCCGGCTTCCAACCGGGCAGACAATTCAAGTTCCCGTCTTCCGACTTCCAACCTTGTGCGCTAGGCGGTGGGCCGTACCCCGTGCAATGCGGGAGATGGGGCATAAGAGCCGGTCCCATCTCGGGTCTCTTCGAGAACCCGGCAGGAAGAAAGACGAGCCTTGCTGCCTCTGATTGCTCCTTCGTGCTCCCACGCCATTACGCAACTGGAAGCGATATCTGTTTCGGGCTTCTGAAGCTCACTTTGTTGTTTCGCCATGGGCATTGCCATAGCCCGGCCTGCGGTTGACGCCCGCATCCGGTAAATTTAGGGCCAATCTGCTTATGCAACCCAGCTGATGACGCCCGGTCGAGCTTCCTGGGCTCTACTCAACAAGCGTCCGCACGTTCATCATGTCATTGGTCATCGGTGATCTTTCCGTCAGGTTGTGTCTTGAACAACCACACCCTAGCGGAAAACGCTGATGACCGCTCAGCAAAGCCGATCACCCGCTACAGCGCTATCAAACGCGCGGGCGCTCGGCTTCGCTAGGTTGCAGCTACAGGCGTCGGGACATGATCGGTCTTCCTTTGACCAGACGCGGAGAATTGTAGATTTAGCATCATTTGAAGGCGCGCCCTTCGGCGACTTACGCGACGAGATCGCCCCGCATTTATCACGCGGTCTTTGCCCGCCAAAGCTGGGTCTCTGAGGCATCCTCGTATCCCAGCTGGTCGAAGCTGGCGACTTCGAGAAGCAGGCCCCAGGGCGAGCGCAGGTATATCCAGTCAAAACCCGCCAGCGGTCCCTCGGTGATGAGGTTTGGCCCTTCCAGCAGCTCGATGCCCTGAACTCGCAGGCGTTCCACAGACGCGTGAACATCCTCCACCTCGAAACACATGTGCACTCCGCCGACTTCGGAGGGCCGTTTGAGCGGGGTTACCTCCTCGCCGCTATATTCGAAAAGCTCGACACTCGTGCCCGCACCGCAGCGTAGGAAGACGAGGTCACGGATCTTCGACTGCGGGGCGGCGCCGATTTTCTTGGTCATGAAGTCCTGATCGACATTGAATGGGCCGGTGCGGAAAACTTCAACCGCGCCGAACACCGCTTTGAAGAAAGCGATGCCTTCTTCGATGTTCGGCACGGTGATACCGATATGATGCATACCGTAGACTTTGTTCGTCATGTTTTTCCTCCTTGTGGAAAGCGGGCGGCGCCCGCATGGGTTAGATTTTTGGAAAAATTGGCGGAGGCGATCGCGCTGCGCCTTGAAGGCTCGCGTCGTCACCGGCCGGCCCGGTGGCCTCGGACCGCCGAATAGATCAGAGCCGCGACGACGATCAGGACGCCCTGGAAGAGGTACTGATAGGTCTTCGACAGGTTCAGGAAAGTCACGGCGCTGAGCAACCTCGGTGAGAAGGACAGCGCCAAGCACGGTCCCGATGAAGGTGCCGCGGCCACCGGCAAGACTCGTCCCGCCGAGTACCACCGCCGTGATGCTCGAGAGAGTGTAGTTGATGCCCTGTCTGGGGTCGCTGACGCCGATCTGCGCCATCAGCATGATGGCACCGAAGCCGGTCAGAACCGAACATGCAATATAGCCGGCGATATAAGTGATATCGATCTGAAGACCGATCCTTCGCAAGGTATCGCCCTGAAACACCGTCGGTTCGCGCGTGATGCTGGCAATCAGGAGGCCGGCCAGGCAATAAAGCAGCTGCGCCCAGACATAGGCCATCATCTGATGAAGGCGCACCCGCAGGCCGGCCGCCCGTCCTGCAAGCGGGTTTGCGCCGATGGCCTCGAACCTGCGTCCCGCAATTGCCTTCTTCAACTTGAAGAACACGACCAGCATCGCCGCGAGATCAAAGAGGACGGAGTTCGGCGCGCCGAATATCTCTCCGCCGGCAATGGCCGCCAGAAGGTTGGTGGTGATGGAGCGCACGCCCCCTGAAACTGCGAAGACGACGCCATAAAGCAGCGCATTTGTCCCGATCGTGGCGATGATGGCGTTGATGCGCTGGTTCGGAGCGATGGAGGTGATGTTCGTCATCGAAGCGCGTCTTTCCAGCGTTGTTCACGATAGAGTTGCCCGTTCTGTGGACGCGAGCGCCGCAGGTGGTAAGTCAACGAAGATATATTCCGGTTTGGCGCTAGAGCTCGCGCTCGTTCGTCGTCCAGACGATCGGTGATGCGGCGCGGCTTGAATGCTTGGCGGGGAGGGGATGTAGGCGCGGATGCGGTCTCCGGCGCGAAGCCTCATACTCGGCGTAATAGCCGCTGCAGGCGCATCCTGCCTGCGCAAGCCAGTCTCGGACTTTGCCCCAGTTGATAAGACCTACCGCTCTCATTTTCCCTCCTCCATAGAAAATTGGCCGGCATCGGAATTCAGTGAGCACGTCAGGCGTTGCTGCCTATCGTCGGCCGCCACTCGTAAATACTGACGGTCTAGACCTTATGGCGCATGAATGGATCTTCCGAACTGAACCGGCGCATATCGTCCAGCGAGGCAACCTCGGCAACGCGAACTGCACGCATCTTCTCTGGCTCCTCACCAAGCTCTCTAGTCGCTCTCCTCCCGAGCGGACAGCTACTTTTCATATGTCGCAGGTATGATGGTACGCGGACTGAGAACAAAGGAAACAGAGGATTTATCCATTTTGGATGTCCGCTATTAAGATGAAGCACTGATGCGGCAGGCTCAAAAAAGAACCGTCGACACACCTGGCGTCATCTTGGACACCTCGTTGAGCCATCAACCCAGACGAATGCGCAAACTACTTCACCAATGCAGGATACGCTTCATCAAAACATGAACCGCTCTAGCCGATCGAGAGCATCCATAAACAAGAACACGAGCTTCCGCACCAGGGCGGAAGGCTGCCCTTGCGGGACGAGAATGAGGTGAGTTCGAAATCGGGCATGCTCCCCGCGCCTTATGGGCGTAGCAGGGCGCTTCTCAGATAGTTCCGCTTCATTCTTCCGACCCCATGATGGAAGGGCCATTGTGCCGATTCCGAAGAGAAGCAAGAGCCCGCAGGACAGTTGAAGCCCTGGAACCGGAAAACGTGAACATGCTTGACTTCAACCGGCCGAATAGAGAGGCCCGATTGTTCAAGCCCTTGTGGGACCGGTGCTCGACCGCCGGCATCAAGTCACGTTTAACGCGCGGGGCTAACCGAGCCGGTCAGCCCCAAAGGCCCACGAGCATCAGCCAAAGGCTCAGATGTCAGGGCGATGATGTTCCATCACTACAAGGACCCGTCGACCTTCGTCAAGTTCCACTGGAAGCCGAAGCTCGGGCTGCAGTCGGTGGCCTGAAACGAAGCCGTGAAGATCAAATGGCGCCGACCCTGACTTCCATCGCCGCGATCTCTGGCACTCGATCAAATCCGGAAATTTCCCTGAGTGGGAATTCAACTCTTCGACCAGAAGTTCGCCGACAGGTTGACGATGGCCGTGGTCGAACGCGCGTCGCTGGACAGGAATTGCGCCAGATCGATCTCATCTATTAAAGCTCGACGCATTCGCCAGGGAACCCAAGCTCAACAATTGTTCTGGGGCCACCTTGTCTGCGCTGCAGGAACGGCTACTATCCGGGCGGAATTGCAGACTGCGCACAGACGCTGGCGAGTCCCCCACGAGGTGGCAGGAATGGCAGACGTAACTCACCCGGCGGCGATCGAGCATCTACCAACCTTTATAACCTCGCCCGGACAAACCGACTACCTCTTAGTCGGCGTCGTCATATTCCTCGTGCTGGTCGTCCTTGTCATCGGCAATCTGTACTTCCAGCTTCACGCCGTCCCAGAACGGATGGCGCATCGCACTAACAAGATGCAGATGGAGATCATTGCCGTTCTGGCTCTGATCTCGCTCTTTACGCACAATCATCTGTTTTGGATCGCGGGCTTGCTGTTAGCTTTTATAGAGTTTCCCGATTTTTCCACGCCGCTTTATTCCATTGCCCAGTCCCTTGCGAAGCTCTCAGGAAGAGAAGCAAAATCGACCGGCGACCCCGCCCTGATATCAGAGGAGCCAGCCGTCCAAGCGCAGAGGCCGTCCAATTCGGACACGTCCGGAGAGGGTATCTGATCCATGTTCGAGCTCATCCTCTGCTCCATGATCACGATCCTCCCCGACTATCTCTTTCGACGCTATGGTCAGGGAAAGCGGATCGGGCAAGAGATCACGCTCTACACCGTCTGGTACGAGCTGCGATGGGGCATCACCGCGTGCCTTCTTCTTACCATCTCCCTCATTACGATGATCTTCTACTTCCACCCGTCAACGAAGAGCGTGACGGCGGTATTCCGAACGGTGACGATCCTGCCGGAGACGGTTGGGCGTGTCGACGAGGTCTACGTAGGAATCAGCGACAAGGTGGCTGCCGGCGCTCCGCTTTTCCGGCTTGATGATTCACAGCAGCGAGCCGCCGTGGAGACAGCACGTCGGCAGATCGCGCAACTCGACGCCGAAGCCGCGGTTACTCAGACCGAGCTTGCATCGGCGGACGGGCAGATCCAGGAGGCGCAGGGCGCGCTTCAGGTGGCCGTAGACGAATACGAGATGAAGGCCCAACTCCTCACAAAGGATGCCGTCGCGCGTCGCGAGGTCGACCGTCTGGCGAACACTATAGAAAGCCGCAAGGGCTCGTTGGGGGCCGCGATCGCGAAAAAACAGACCCTTGAAGCCAAGATCAGCGCCCTGTTGCCTGCCCAAAAGGCAAGCGCAGAAGCTGCTCTGGCCCAGGCACAGGTGGAGCTGGACAAGACGCTAGTGCGGGCCGGCGTCGCGGGCACGGTCCAGCAGTTCACGCTCCGGCCGGGCGACGTCGTCAATACGATGATTCGCCCCGCGGGCATTCTCGTGCCGATGGGTGCCGGCAAGGGCACCCTGATTGCAGGCTTCGACCAGATCGAGGCGCAGGTGATGAAGCCGGGCATGATCGCCGAAGCCACGTGCATCGGCAAGCCGTTCACCATCATTCCGCTGGTCGTGACCCAGGTTCAGGACGTAATCGCCGCCGGCCAGTTGCGACCGACGGACCAGCTCGTCGATGTTCAGCAGATCACCACGCCGGGGACGCTGACAGTCTTCCTGCAGCCACTGTTTGAAGGTGGACTGGATGATGTCCCACCTGGCAGCAGTTGCATCGCCAACGCCTACACCAACAGCCACGACGCGCTCGCCGATCCGGCGGTTGGCACGCTGCGCTGGGTGTTCCTCCACGTGGTCGACACGGTCGGGCTCGTGCATGCCATGATCCTGCGCATGCAGGCCGTCCTGTTGCCGGTCCAGACGCTCGTGTTATCGGGTCATTGATAGTGCAGCGCCTTAATTTGGGGATCGCAATGTTCCAACGTCGAGGATCTGCGCATTCCGGTCCAGCCGAGTTTACCTGGGGAAATCGAGTATCGCGGACTTGTGCCTTCGCATGACGAAAGGACGCGACTCAGTCTTGGCGGTGTTGTCACATAAACGCGACGTCAGTGAATTGGACATAGAGACGGTGGAATGAAGAATCCTGCCGTCAGCTACAAGCGCCACCGTTTCCCGCAACAGATCATCTCGAACGCGGTCCGGCTGTATTTCAGATTTCCGCTGAGCCTACGCCTCGTCGAGGAGATGCTGCTGGAGCGCGGAGTTGTCGTTTCGTATGAAACGATCCGGCGATGGGGTCGGAAATTCGGACCGGCATACGCAAAGCAACTCCGTCGCAGGCGGCCGTCGCGCCGGGATGTCTGGCATCTCGACGAAAGTGTGCCGCGAGGCACCCACAGCAGTGTGGGAGCCTGAAGGCGGCGTGACTCTTAACCAGGCTTTCGTGTGGAACGTGGGAACCTGTCGCTCCGATGTTAAGGGAGAACCCAAGCAGGCGGTCCCTGTAAGGGTGAGATTACCGAAGCGGGGCACAGGGGCGGAGCAGCCCGTAGTAGTATTGAAGGTCCTGTAATGGGGCTGGAGCGAAGGGGTTGCGTTGTTCAGC
>NZ_JBNDHT010000178.1:0-11412 GCF_056755115.1 Rhizobium sp. SVR5-2C
GTCCGCGGTCTTATCGCTAGTCGAGTTTTCGCCCTGATGTTGCAGCGGCATGGTCTTTTCCGATCGGCGAAGCGCCTGGAACGAGACGCTTATAATAGACGATGGAACTCCGCTTTCAAATCTTCGCGAGCAGCGGCAAGTCGTCACAAAAGAAAACGCCGCACTGAGGCGGCGTTTTCAAGCTAACGGAAGGGTGCCTCAGAACTCTTCCCAGTTCTGCTGGGCAACCGCCGCATTGCCGTTGAAGGCACGCGCGACCGTGTTCATTGCCCGGCGGGCCGGCGAGGCGACCGGGCGGTGTTCTTCGCGGCGTGCAACAGCGACGGACGCTGCGGCAGACGTATTCGACGTCCTGAAGCGCGAGACAAGGCGCACGAGACCGTCTGCTTCCGCCGCCAGCTTGTGCGTCGCTGCAGAGGTCTCCTCGACCATCGCCGCGTTTTGCTGCGTCACCTGATCCATCTGGTTTATGGCGGTATTGACCTCCTTGAGGCCGGTCGACTGTTCCTTGGCCGCGGTTGCGATCGACTGAATGTGATCGTTGATCGCGATGACGCGGCTTTCGATCTCTCCAAGCGCCTCGCCTGTGGCCTGCACCAGCTTCACACCGACATGAACTTCATCGCCGGACTTGGTGATGAGCGCCTTGATGTCCTTGGCGGCCGTCGCCGATCGCTGCGCGAGTTCCCTAACCTCCTGGGCGACGACGGCGAAGCCTTTGCCTGCTTCGCCGGCGCGAGCCGCTTCGACACCGGCGTTCAAGGCCAGCAGGTTGGTCTGGAAGGCGATGTCATCGATCACGTTGATGATCTGGCTAATTTCGCGCGAAGCCTGTTCGATGCGGCCCATGGCGTCGACTGCGTTGCGAACCACGACGCCGGACTTGCCCGCGTTTTCCTTCGCTTCGGAAACCATGACGCTCGCTTCCTGCGCCCGTTCGGTCGAATTGTGCACAACGGCCGTGATCTGGTCGAGAGCGGCGGAGGTCTGCTCGAGGGCGGCCGCCTGCTGTTCCGTGCGCCGGGAGAGATCGTCGCTGGCAACGCGGAGCTCGTTGGTGTTGCCGTTGATCGCCTCGGTCGTCTCGCGGACTTCGCGCATCGTTGCCTGCAGCGTCGCGAAGGTATTGTTGACGTTCTGCTGCAACTCGGCGAATGCGCCCTGGAACTCGCCGCGCATGGTCTGCGTCAGATCGCCATCGGCAAGGCTTGCGATGACGCGGCGGGTTTCGTCGATGCCGGCATCGACGCTTGACAGCAGCGAGTTGATGTTGCCCGCGAACCGATTGAGGTTCTCGTCTTCATAGTCCTTCTCGATGCGGCAGCTGAAATCGCCGGCGGCGGCGGCCGAAACCACGACAGACATGCTGGACTGCAAGTCGTCGCTCTTGGCGCGCATGGCTGCTTCCTGCGCATTCAAGCGCTTGATGGCGAGGCCGTTTTCCTTGAAGACGGCAACGGCGGCAGCCATCTGGCCAATTTCGTCGTTGCGCTCGGCATAGGGCACTTCGGCGTCGAAATTGCCGCTCGCAACTTCGTTGATCGCCGTCGTTACGCGCTTGATGGGACGGCTAAGATGGCTTGCGCCGATGTAGAAGCCCATGCCGAGGCCAGCAGATATGCCGATACCCGTAATGGCGAGCACGAGCCAGAACACCGAGTTGCGGAAAGCTTCGATCTCCGCATCAACCGCCTGCAGTTCGGCCTTGTCGGCCTTTACGATAGCATCAATGTCGGCCTGAAAGGCCTTTCTGTTCGCGCGGTTTGCTTCATTGTTGCCCTGAGCGTTCGCGGCGTCTGGGCTGACCTCGGTGCCGAGACGAGCCGTTTCCGAGCGGAAGGTACGGAATTCCTTGGCGCGAGCGACGAGATTTGCAAAGCTTTCCCTCTGGTCCCCCGGAACCAGTGGCGCCCATGTGGTGATGACATTGTCGATCTCATCGAGATCCGCCATCAGACCTTTGGCGAAGGCGCCGGCATCCTTGGTGTCTTTCGCCACGTAGATCCCGCGCGATTCCATAACCGTTGCGGTCACGAAGCGGTTCAGCCGCTCACCGGCATAGGCACGCTGCGAGGCGCTTTTAAAAGCAGTGAATTTGTTGCTGTATTCATTCATCGCAAGGAGGGCGGTTGCGCCGATGATGATTGCAACTCCTGCCATAATGGTAACGAGTAAATTGATCTTGCCGCGGATATTCAACGCAATGCCCCTCCTGAGCCTGATGAGAGTCTGGAAAGCAGATTCCCAGCCGAGACAAGAGGATCGACTAAATTTCTTAACGCTAGATTTCGAATACTATTGTTTAGAGCTACGAAAAATTATCCATTCTTTTGAGGATACGAGCGAGCCGTTCCTCGAAAAATTGCATGGGCTTGCGGGAAAAATACTTAAGATCGATGATCGCGGAGAACAAACGCGCGAAATGCAACCTTCCGCTGCGTTCTGCCCAATCGTTAATATCAGAGTGCGATTTTTTGCAGGGAGCCAAGTAGCTGACAGGTGAGTTACCTGGCTATAATTGACTTCTCGGAGCTTCATCCGTATAAGCCGCCGCACGTTCGGTCAAATAGGCCTTCGGCCGCGCCCGTTCGAAAACAACGCTCCTTGCAATATGCAAACTCAAGAAGGGCCGCACTCCGCGGTGTTTAAATAAATGAAGCGTACTTACCAACCATCCAAGCTTGTCCGCAAGCGCCGCCACGGCTTCCGTGCGCGCATGGCTACCAAGGGCGGCCGCAAGGTCATCACGGCTCGCCGCGCCCAGGGCCGCAAGCGCCTTTCGGCTTAAGGCCGAGTTGCCCGATAAGAGATGGCGGGCGAATTGACGACCACTAAGAAAAACACTGTAGGGCGGCTGAAAAGCCGCCCACAGTTTCTTGCTGTTCGCAATGGCGAAAAACGCAAGGGCGGCCTCTTCCTGCTCGAGGTTCTCGACCGAAGAGAAGCCGACACCGAAGCCCGCGTCGGCTTCACCGTCACCAAAAAACATGGAAACGCGGTCGAACGGAACCGCATGCGCCGCCGTCTCAAAGAAGCGGTGCGGCTTCATGCGGGGTTTGCAATGCAGCCCGGACACGACTATGTCATTGTCGCGCGACGAGACTGCCTGACGGCGTCCTTCAAGGAATTGAGCGCGGAGATTAAAACGCGCGTCGAAAGCAAGCCGAAACACAAGCGGCAGAATGACGGCCGCGCCAGGAACCTATGATGCAAAACAACCGCAATTATTTCATTGCGATCGCTCTTTCGGTGCTGATCGTTCTCGGCTGGCAGTTTCTTTACATGAATCCGCGCATCGAAGCTCAGCGCAAGGCGCAGGAAGCTCAGAAGGCGCAGCAGACCACAGAGCAGACGCAAAAGCCAGCCGCAGGCGCTCAGCCCGTCCAGACGAACGGCGCCGCCCCGACCGGGCAGGCAGCAGCGCCGGCCTCGCTCGCAGACGCACTTGCCAAGAACCCGCGCGTTACGATCGACACTGCAGCACTTGCAGGTTCGATCAACCTCGTCGGCGCCCGGCTCGATGACCTCAAGCTCAAGGGCTATCACGAGACGGTCGACAAGAGCAGCCCGATCATCAGCCTGTTCAGCCCGTCTGAAACCAAGGACGGCTACTTCGCAGAACTCGGCTATATCGGCGACGATGCCACTGGCAGCGTTCCAGGCCCATCGACTGTCTGGACGGCCCCGGAAGGTGCAAAGCTGACGGAGAAGACGCCGGTCACGCTGACCTACACCAATGACAAGGGCATAACCTTCGCGCGCACGATCTCGGTCGACGAGCACTATATGTTCACCGTCACCGACAAGATCACCAATGCCGGCCAGGCGCCCGCTGCTCTGTCGTCCTATGGCCGCGTCACGCGCTACAACAAGCCGGCAGTCGCTTCGACCTACGTTCTGCACGAAGGCTTCATCGGCGTGATCGGCGACAGCCTGATCGAGAGCAAGTACGCTTCGGTCGAGAAGGAAGCCGTGACGCCTGAAACGGCAACCGGCGGCTGGCTCGGCATCACCGACAAGTACTGGGCCGCGACGATCATCCCACCGCAGCAAACACCCTACGATGCGCGTTTCACGCACTTCACCGATGGCCAGCCGCGCTTCCAGGCCGATTACAAGCAGAACGCGGTGACGGTTGCGCCGGGCCAGTCGCTGGAGCTCAAGAATCTCGTCTTTGCGGGCGCCAAGGAGGTTCCGGTTATCGATGGCTATGAAGCCAAGTACGAGATCCCGCGCTTCGACCGCCTGATCGACTGGGGCTGGTTCTATTTCATCACCAAGCCGATGTTCAAACTGATGGACTTCTTCTTCCGCTACTTCGGCAATTTCGGCGTCGCGATCCTGCTGACGACCATCGTCGTCAAGGCACTCTTCTTCCCGCTCGCGAGCAAGCAGTATGCTTCAATGGCGAACATGAAGCGCATGCAGCCGAAAATGGAAGAGCTCAAGGCCAAGTTCGGTGACGACCGGATGGGCCTGCAGCAGGCAACGATGCAGCTCTACAAGGAAGAGAAGATCAATCCGATCGCCGGCTGCTGGCCGATCGCGCTGCAGATCCCGATCTTCTTCTCGCTCTACAAGGTGATCTACATCACCATCGAAATGCGCCATGCACCGTTCTTCGGCTGGATCAGGGACCTTTCAGCCCCGGACCCAACCACGATCGTCAACCTGTTCGGCCTACTTCCCTTCGACGCGCCCACCTTCCTGCATCTCGGCGTATGGCCGCTGATCATGGGTGTGACGATGTTCGTGCAGATGCGTATGAATCCGACGCCGCCCGATCCCACGCAGGCCATGATCTTCACCTGGATGCCGCTGGTCTTCACCTTCATGCTGGCAAGCTTCCCGGCCGGTCTCGTCATCTACTGGGCCTGGAACAACACGCTTTCGGTCATCCAGCAGTCAGTCATCATGAAGCGGCACGGCGTGAAGATCGAGCTCTTCGACAATCTGAAAGGCCTCTTCAGGCGAAAACCGGCTCCATCGAAATGAGTAAAAGCCCCGCTTCGGCGGGGCTTTTTTATTGCCGCCGGTGCTGCCGACGACGGGCATGCCGTTTGCGTCGTTTGCGGCCAGCGCGCTTGGCCGTTAAATTGACCGACAAAGGGAGGGGCGCAACATGGGCGACAAGCTGACGACGACGGCAGTGGCTGCGGGCATTGCGCCAGCGGGCGAGCGTATCGGTGCCGCGCTTGTCTTTGGCTCTGCCTTCTTCTGGAGCTTCGGCGGCGCGATCGCCCGCTTCCTCCATTTGAACGACGGCTGGACGGTCGTCTTCTGGCGGTCGTTCTTCGGCGCCCTCTTCCTGCTTGGCTTCATGCTCGTGCGCGACGGGCCGCGCGGCACGACGCAGCTCTTCAAGGGCATGGGACTTGCTGGCGTTGCAGTCGGCGTCTGTTTTGCCACGGCCTCCACTTCCTTCATCCTCGCACTCGCCTACACGACCGTCGCCAATGTCGTGCTCAGCCAGGCCAGCGTGCCACTGATCGCGGCGCTGATGGCATGGCTGTTCTTCCGCGAGAGGATCGCCGCCCATACCTGGCTCGCCATCGCGGCGGTGCTCGGGGGCGTAGCCATCATGGTCTCGGCATCGCTCGGCGGCAGTATCTCGATGATCGGCGATGCGCTTGCTATCCTGATCGCCTTTGCCTTTGCCACCGCGACCATCATCACCCGCCGCTTCGCCCATGTGCGCATGACGCCCGCCGCCTTTCTCGGCGCCGTTATTGCAGGCGGCACGGCGGCAAGCCAGGCCTCCGGTCTTGCCGTGACAGCAAGCGAACTTGGCATCCTCATCGTCTTCGGTGCGCTCAATTTCGGCCTTGGCCTTGCGTTGTTCGTCACAGGCGCGCGCCTTATTCCCTCGGCACTTGCCGCCCTGCTCGGCACCGCCGAGACCGTGCTCGGCCCGCTGTGGGTCGCCGTTATTCATGGCGAGGTGCCCGGCGCACGGACGGTAGTTGGCGGCGTCATTGTCCTTACCGCCCTGCTCGGCTACCTCGGCGTCGAGCTCTGGCGACAGCGGCGCGCTTGACTTTCGCGGCCAAAACCCCGAAGCCAGAAATATGACCGGACCGACAGCAGCAGACGAAAAACCACTCTTCGGGCGGCCGTGGATCTTCATCCGCGGCGTGCCTTCCATGAAATTCCTGCCGCCGGAAGGACCGCTCGAGGTCGCATTTGCCGGGCGATCGAATGTCGGCAAGTCGTCGCTCATCAACGCGCTCGTCGGGCACAAGGGCTTGGCGCGCACCTCGAACACGCCCGGCCGGACTCAGGAGCTGAACTATTTCGTACCTGAGGGCTACTCCGGCGAAGGCAGCGACCTGCCGCCGATGGCGCTCGTCGACATGCCCGGCTACGGATACGCTCAGGCGCCAAAAGATCAGGTCGATACCTGGACGAAGCTCGTGTTCGATTATCTGCGCGGCCGCGCAACGCTGAAGCGCGTCTATGTCCTGATCGACAGCCGCCACGGCATCAAGAAGAACGACGAGGAGGTTCTGACGCTTCTCGACAAGGCTGCCGTTTCCTACCAGATCGTTTTGACCAAGACCGACAAGATCAAGCCCCCCGCGGTTATCAAACTGCTCGCGGAAACCGCGGAGAAGATCAAGAAGCGTCCGGCAGCCTATCCGTTTGTCGTCGCGACCTCTTCGGAGAAGAGCGACGGGCTGGACGAGTTGCGCCAGACCATTGCCGAAACGGTCGGGATCCCGAACTGGAAATGAAAAGAGGCGCCCGAAAGGACGCCTCTCCGGCTTCTGACTGCAAATAATTACATCTTCGGCAGAAGCACCTTGTCGATCACGTGGATGACGCCGTTCGACTGCTTGACGTCGGCAATCGTCACATGTGCTGTTCCGCCGTTTTCGTCGGTCAGCGTGATCCAGCCCTTGCTTTCCTTGGCCCTCAGCACGCAGCCGCCAATCGTCTTGATGTCGTGTTCGCCGCCATCGTCCTTGATCATCTTCTCGACGGTCTTCGACATCGCGTCAGCAGCGACGACGTGGCAGGTCAGCACTTTGACGAGCTTATTCTTGTTTTCTGGCTTCAGCAGCGCCTCGACCGTGCCCTTCGGCAGGGCCGCGAAGGCTTCGTTCGTCGGAGCGAAAACGGTGAAGGGGCCTTTGCCTTCGAGCGTGCCAACGAGCCCGCCGGCCTTGACCGCCGCAACCAGGGTCGTGTGATCCTTTGAGTTGACAGCATTTTCGATGATGTTCTTGGTTGGATACATGGGAGCGCCGCCCACCATGGGGGTGGCGGCCTGCGCGGTGAAGGCGATTGCAGACATGGCGGCAAGCGCGGTGGTGCGCAAAGCTGATTTCATCATGATCGTTCTCCTTGCGTCCGGTGCCGGTCGTGCGGAATGCCTCGCCCCTCCCGGACATCGAGATGTACGAAACGATCAAGAAAGAGTTTCAGGGAAGACGATGTTGGTTAGCGGCGGTGCGTGGTGCCGCTGGCGATAACCGGTCCAGTCGGTGCTCCAGTCGGCGAACCGCCAAAAGGTTCAAGACTGATAGCAAGCGTTGCGCCCTCGGCGATATCGCCGCGCTGATTAGGGGGAATGGCAAGCTCGCCGTTTTCACCCGGCGGGAAAACTCCGAGCGACTTTGGAGTGCCGCTTCCCGGCACCAACCAGAGCTCCAAGGACTTCTTGTCAGCCCCGCCGGCAGCAACAGGGACGATGCTCAAGAGGCCGCTTTGGTTGTCAAAGGAAGCAAGCAGATTGACCTTGCCGTTGTCGGCGGACGACAATTCGGCAATCAGCGGCGCCGGCCGCTTCGGCGGCTGAACGGTGCCGGAAGCAAAAATAATGGCGCCAACCGCGACGACCAGCGAAGCGAACGTCAACGAGCGCCAAAAGGCAGCGGAATTCCAAAGCCCGCGCGAGAAGGACCGCTCTGATTCGCCGAAGAGCCGCGCCTCGATCTGCTTATACGTTTCGCGGCCCGGACTTGCGGCCACTTCATATTCGTCGGCGAAAGCTGAAAGGTTCGTTTCCCATCGGCTGACAATCGCGGCAAACTGCCGATCCCTGCGCATCCGCTCTTCAACGACCCTGCGATCCTGATAGGAGAGAACACCAAGCACGTACTCGCCGGCGAGCACCTCGTCGCGGGAGCGGCCTCCCTTGCTTTGATCCGGCGTTGTCATCGCTCCATGCACTCTCTCAGTTTCAAAAGGCTGCGTCGCAGCCATGTGCGCATCGTATTCAGGGGAACGCCAAACTGATCGGCCAGCTCCTGGTAGCTCAGCCCTTCAACATAAGCCTTCCTCACCGCTGCCGCCCGATCAGCTTCCAACTCTTCCATGCAGGTGTCAATCCGCCTTCCTTCATCTGATAGGACGGCCTGCTTTTCGGGGTCGAGGCCGGAATCGGGAAGGTCATACTCAGTGTCCAACTCGTCGGCGACTGGCTTTCGCGCCCTCAGGGTGTCGATCGCCTGGTTGCGGGCGATCGACGCAAGCCAGGAAGACGGAGCGCCTTGACCGGCAACGAACCCCTTGGAGCGCTGCCAGACCTTTACATAGACCTCCTGCAATGCTTCCTCGGCTTCCACGCGATCCTGCAAGATACGCAGACATATTGAGAAGAGTTTCGGGCTCGTCTCGTTGTAGAGGTCCCTGAAAGCCTTCCGGTCAGCCATGGCCACGCGAGCAATCAGTTCTCCGATTCCATCGCTCGTCATACCCGCAGTCCATCTACTTTACACTGTTCTAAATAAAGGTGCGCTGTTCAAATTGACAAGGGGATAGCAACTAATACGGAGCGCATTATTCCCTCTGTCAAAAACTTGAGATAAAAGGCCGCGATCCATTCTGCGGGGTATGCCATGAGTCAGTCCGAAAGCGAAACCCAAGCACGCCTTCTCGCACAGGCGCTGCCTTTCATGCAGCGTTACGAGAACAAGACCATCGTCGTAAAATATGGTGGCCATGCCATGGGCAATCCCGAGCTCGGCAAGGCTTTTGCCAGCGATATCGCCCTTTTGAAACAATCCGGCGTGAACCCGATCGTCGTCCACGGCGGCGGTCCGCAGATCGGCGCGATGCTGACGAAGATGGGCATCGAATCCAAGTTCGAGGGCGGCCTTCGGGTGACGGACGCCAAGACGGTTGAAATCGTCGAAATGGTCCTTGCCGGTTCGATCAACAAGGAAATCGTGGCTCTTATCAACCAGACCGGCGAATGGGCGATCGGCCTTTGCGGCAAGGACGGCAACATGGTCTTTGCCGAAAAGGCGCGCAAGGTTGTCAAGGATCCGGATTCCAACATCGAACGCGTGCTCGATCTCGGCTTCGTCGGCGAGGTGGTCGAAGTCGACCGCACCCTCCTCGATCTGCTCGCCCGTTCAGAGATGATCCCGGTGATCGCCCCGGTCGCTCCCGGCCGCGACGGCGCGACCTATAACATCAACGCCGACACCTTCGCTGGCGCCATCGCCGGCGCGCTGCACGCTACACGCCTGCTCTTCCTCACAGACGTGCCGGGCGTGCTCGACAAGCAGGGCAACCTGATCAAGGAGCTGTCCGTCTCCGAAGCGCGTGGGCTGATCGCCGACGGCACGATTTCCGGCGGCATGATTCCGAAGGTGGAAACCTGCATCGAAGCGATCAAGGCGGGCGTCCAGGGCGTCGTCATCCTGAACGGCAAGACCGCCCATTCCGTGCTGCTCGAAATCTTCACCGAGCATGGTGCGGGTACGCTGATCGTGCCTTGAGCCTTTGCTTTACGCAATTCCGGACGGAAAACTGCTTTACACTTTTCCTCGAATTGCTTTAGCTCGCGGCGGCATAGACCGCCGCGGCCGCCTCTTTCAGCTTTTCCATCATCGCCCGATAGGGCCCCGGTCCATAGCTGACGCGGCTGACGCCAAGCCTTGCGAGCGTCCTCACATCCGGCGCGCCCGGTCTCATCATGATGTTGACGGGTAGGGTTGACGCGCCGCAAATCTTCTCGATCAACGCTGGATCAATAAGCCACGGCACGAAGAAGCCACTCGCACCGGCTGCAGCGTAAGCCCTGCCGCGCTCGATTGCTTCGTCCACCAATCCCGCATGCCTCGACTGGTCGCCTTCGCGCAGGAAGAGATCGGTGCGGGCGTTAATGAAGAACGGGATACCCCTTCCCTCAGCCATCTCGCGAATGGCGCGGATGCGGACCGCCTGATTCTCGACCGGATGCAACCCGTTGCCGCCAACCACCTGATCTTCGAAATTGATGCCGACGGCACCGACTTCAATCAGCTTGGCGACGTTGGCGGCGGCTCCCGGGGGCTCGGTCGAGTAGGCGCCTTCAAAATCAACCGAGAGAGGCAGGTCGCAGACGGCGGTGATCGAGCGCACCGTTGCAACAAGGGCTTCCAGCGGGATCTTCTCGCCGTCGGCATAGCCCTGGGCCGCGGCAACCGACCAACTGCCGGTCGCAAGCGCCTTTGCTCCGGCATCCGTCACGGCCTTCGCCGTTCCTGCATCCCAGATGTTGTAGAGGATGACAGGATCGCCCTTCCGGTGCAGCGCCCCGAACGCCTTCGCCTTTTCCGCCTGGTTCATGATGCCTCCTCCATGGCGGGCAGTTGCGCCCGCATCTTCGCTTCGTGTTTCAGGAGCCACTGCTTGCGCCAGAGCCCGCCGCCATAGCCGGTCAGCGAGCCGTCGGCGCCGATCAGCCGGTGGCAGGGAATGACGATCGCGATCTGGTTGGCGCCGTTGGCTCGGCCGACTGCGCGCACGATCTGCGGATTTTCCATGTCGCGGGCGATATCGCCATAGGCGCGCGTCTCGCCCGGCGGGATGCGCATGAGGCGCGACCAGATCTCCCGCTCGAAAGCCGTGCCGAAGCCGAGCGCCAGCGGCGTTTCAAATCCCATCGACCGGCCCTCGAAATAGGCCTTGAGCTCAGCCTCGATCCGGTCGATCGCCGGCGTTCTCCCCGCGGCGACGGTCGAGCGCGTCTTGCGCTGCAGATCCTCAAGCTCCTTCGGCAGCGCCTTGCGGTCGTGGAATTCCAGGAGATGCAGATGCGTGCGGTCGGCGACGGCCACCATCTGTCCGAGCGGCGTGTCGAACCAGTCGGCGAAGAGCAGTTCGCGGTGCTGCGCCATCACCGGTGCCGTGCCGATCATGCGCTGGAAGGCGGCGCGAAAACTGCTGGCGGATTCATACCCGGCCTCCAGCTGGGCATCGATCACACGAGCACCTTCCGCCAGCTGCTTGGCCGCCAGCCCCAGCCGCCGGTAGCGGGCGATGTCGAGGAAGGTCATGCCGAGCGACCGCTTGAAGGCGCGGCGCACCGTCGAGGGGTCGTAGCCGAGGCGGATGAGATCCTCCTCCGTCCACCGCGCCATCGGCTCGCGGTCGAGGGATTTCAAGAGCTCATCGACGATCGGTTCGCGCCCGGCC
>NZ_JBNDHT010000179.1:0-11361 GCF_056755115.1 Rhizobium sp. SVR5-2C
AAACTTCGTCGCCAGCAGCGCCGCCGCCCTCGTTCAGTGACGCGGCTTATAAGTCCTTCCCTCAGACATAGTCAACACCACCAATCCAACTTTTTTGACATTTTTATAACAGATTGATTCCTATGGGGAATTTCAACGGTGTTTATTCACAGGCCCTACCGCCATAGCGCGTCACCGCGCAAAATCTTTATCGGGCGGTCAAAAATCATCGAAATTTCCCCTACCGCGACCGAAAAAGATCTTCGAAATCAGCCGCAAGCCCGGATTTATGGTTAACAATCGGTAACAGCGCGCGTCAAAAAAGCACTGATAGGCCGGCGAGCAACTGAAGTCGGAACCTAAATGCCGGTTTCCGTGTTCCTCCCATCGAACGAAAGGAGACCGACATGGCTGCCAACACCGACGACATCCGTGAATCCGTCAGCAAGGACATTGCAGCACTTCAACGCGAAGTGTCGCGCTTGCAGAAGATGATTTCCGCACAAGGAGCCGAAGCCTATTATGAAGTGCGTGACCGCGCGGCAAAGGCCTACGAGGACACCCTTCCCCGCGCCAAGAACGCCGTCGCCCAGATCCGGGCCGAGGGCATGGCTGCTGCAGGCGCCGCGCGCGAGCACCCGACTGCGACGACAACGGCGTTGGTTTTCGCTGCAGCCCTGGGCTTTCTTGCCGGCTATATGATGAGCAATCATCGGCAGCCGCAGTCCCGCTATTGGTGGCACTAGGGTCAGGATCCCATGAATTCATCCACCTGGTCGCCGGATTTTGTTTCTGACCCAAAGGAAAGACGGAGGGCGTACTTGATGGCCCTCAAGTCTCTTCCGACGCGGTCAGGGGCGAAATCCGTCTCGCCCTTTCGGCTTAGTATGGACGAATTTAGTATTTCCTAACTTTCTACTGCAACGCACAATAAAGATGACTATTTCAGGGTCTGCGGATGGAAATTTCGTAGGATCCGTAAATACTTATGTCTTAGAAAAACCAATTTTTAATGCCAGGAAAGCGACAATAATAATACGGGAGGATGAATTATGGAGAATAAGAGAGCGCACTGTATTGTTGAAGTCAGCCTCGAAAGCGCAAATGGCCGCCGTGCAGTCGGTATTATGAATATGCGCCAGGCGCTCGAATTGCCTGAAATGCCGTGCCTGTCCTACACCCATCCAGACCCGGTGAAAGCTGCTGCCGGCGTCGTCGTCAATCGGCAGGAACTCGCAGGGTTCCTGGCTTGCCAATAGACCAACCTCGTCCGTCCGAGGATTAAGCCGGCCATTGCTGCCGGCGATCCTGTTGGCTGCGCTCCACCTTTATATTCGTCTGAGTTCACCGCCCTGCTGGCGTGTGGCTGTCGTTCGTGCAAATAAACGGCATCGCAACCGGACAAGGACGGCTGAGTGAGAGAGCGGCGCCTACCGCAAAAATCGCATGAACGCGGAAAACCGAGCGCGGAGGCCGGCGGCAAGCGGGTCACCCTGCCGCGCGCCCTTTCAAAACTCGGCTATTGTTCCCGCACGCAGGCCGAGCGGCTGATTGCCGACGGCCGCGTGATGGTCGATGGGCAGATCGTCAGGAATATTGATGCCTGGGTCGATCTTTCATCCGCAAAGCTTGAAGTAGACGGCAAAGCGATTGCCGCCGAGACGAAAATCTACCTGATGCTGAACAAGCCCCGCGGCCTGGTGACCACCCGGCATGATCCGGAGGGCCGGCCGACAGTCTATGACTGTCTCAAGGATTTCGATGTTCGACATCTGTCGCCGGTGGGCCGCCTCGACAAGGCAAGCGAAGGTCTGCTGCTGTTCACCAACGACACCGAGTTCGCGCAGGCGCTGCTCGATCCGATCACCCACGTGGCGAAGACCTACCATGTGCAGGTCAATCGCCTCATGGATGCGCAATTGCTGGCGGAGATGACACACGGCATCCGGCATGACGGCGAAGTGCTGACGGCAACGGCAGCTCGGCTTCTGCGAAGCGGCGACCGGAACTCCTGGATCGAGGTGGAACTTGACGAGGGCCGCAACCGGCAGATTCGCCGGATGCTGGAGGCGACCGGCACCGAATGCCTGCGGCTTGTGCGGGTGGCGATCGGCGGGCTCGAACTTGGCGAGCTGCCTAAAGGATCGGTGCGCGCTTTGACGGAGGCCGAGCTGCGCGATCTGAGGCGGCGCGCGGGCATGGAAAAGACGAGACGGGATTGACGCGGATGGACGATATGGCACCGCATGATTTTTGGCAGGAATTCCATCCACCGGGCAGCTTTCCGGCGGACGGCGATTTCACCTCATTCTATGTTGCCGAACTGGCGGATGGCCGTCAGCTTCGCCTGCCGATCCGTGTGCTTGCCGGCGGCGAACATGCGCTCGCCTCGCTCATCATCAATCAGGCGAGCTTCGCCGTCCTCGATGCGCTCGCCGAACAATTGGCCGCAAAGATCAGACGTTTCGACATCGAGATCATCGCGGGCCTGCCAACGCTCGGATTGACGCTTGCCGCTGCTGTCGCACAAAAGCTCAGGCACGCGCGCTATGTGCCGTTCGGAACTTCCCGGAAATTCTGGTACCGCGACGACCTCTCCGTCGCCCTCTCGTCGATCACGACGCCGGAGCAGCAGAAGCGTCTTTATATAGACCCGCGCATGCCGCCGCTGCTTGTAGGCCGCCGTGTCGCGTTGATCGACGATGTCATCTCGAGCGGCACGTCAATCGTCTCCGGTTTGCAATTGATGGCGGCCTGCGGCATCGAGCCGGTCGCGATCGGCGCCGCCATGCTGCAATCGGATCGCTGGCGTGAGAGGCTGGGGTCGCAGAGCACCCAATGGCTTGATCGCACCATCGGTGTCTTCGCGACACCCATACTCGAAAGAACGGCAGAGGGTCGTTGGCGTGCAGCCGCCTGACTTTGAGGTTTGCTCGACCTTTCCTCCCGCCATCTCTGTACAGGCTCGCACGATTAACTACATTTCGCTGACCGTTGAAACGCGAGCCCGCCCATGACGTTCGAGCAAGCATCACTGCTGATCCTTCTGGCGGCGATGCTTGCTCTATTCTCGCTCAGCCGTATCCGCATCGAGGTCGTAGCGATCGGCGGCCTGATCGCAGGCTACCTGCTCGGGCTCTACCCCACGGATCAGGTGTTTGCCGGTTTCGCCAGCCCCGTTGTCATTACCGTCGTCGAAGTCCTGCTGATCGTTCAGGTTCTCGCCCACGCGAAGCTGTTCGATAAGCTTGCTGCGCGATTTGCCGCCTCCGGCCGTTCCGGCTTCACGGTCATCGCCAGCCTTTCGGCAATTACCGGCTTCATCTCGATCTTCATGAACAATATCGGCGCCTTCGCGATCATGCTGCCCGCCACGCTGCGCATCAGTGCCGTCATGAAGATCCCCGGGCGCCAGCTCGTCATGCCGATTTCCTTTGCAGCACTTCTGGGCGGCCTGGTATCTCTCATCGGCACGCCCGCCAATCTACTGGTCAGTGATGCATTGGCCAAAGCGACGGGCACCGGATTTCGCTTCTTCGATTTTGCCTATGTCGGCCTTCCGGTCGCCGTTGCCGGAATTCTGGTGATGGCTTTTCTCGCACGGAGATTGTTTGCGGAAGCAGACGCCCAGCCCATGCTCGCCGCGCCCGCGCGTCAGGTCGTGACGGAGCGGCGCATTCCCGAGGGCTCGCCGCTGGTCGGTACGAGGCTTGTCGACTGTCCCGGCCTCTTTGCGATCCAGCCGCATGCATTGATCCGCGACGGGAAATTCGTTTTCGGTCCGCTCGATCAGTCCAGGATCGAAGCGGGTGATACCCTGCTCGCCGAAGGTGCCGAGATGGTCTTTGCCGATCTCGCCGCCTCCGCTGCGCTCGTGGCGGAAAGCCATCCGAATGGATTGCAGCCGGACTTCGCGCGGATAGAAGCCGTCGTCATGCCGGAGAGTACGCTCGTCGGCTCGCGTATTCGCTCGCTGGAAGTCTTCAGAAGCCGGGGGATTCTTGTCGCCGCCCTTTCCATGCGTTCGCCGCGCATCGAAGGCCGCTTTGACGACCTGCAGCTCTCGATCGGCGATATCCTTCTGCTGGAAGGCTCGCGCGAAGCGGTCGCGGAGGCGCTCGATGAGTGCGAATGCCTTCCGCTCGCAACGCAGCCTTCGGTGGACGCCGTGTCGAACGCCTGGCTGCCGATGGTCGTCTTCGCGTGCGGCGTTGCGCTTTCTGCTTTCGACTTCGCCCCTCCCGACATCGCTTTCGCGGGTGTCGTGCTGGTCCTTGCACTGCTGAGTTACCTCAACATTCGCCAGGGCATGGCAGACATCAACTGGCCTATCATCATCATGCTGGCGGCAATGATCCCGATCGGCTCGGCTGTGGCGACGACCGGGACCGCCCAAATGCTCGCAGCGTGGCTGAGCCTGATCGTGCCGATATCTGTGCCGTTGGCCGGAATTGCCCTCCTGCTCTTCATTGCCATGGCGCTCACGCCCTTCGTCAACAACGCGACTGTCGCCATCGTGCTCAGTCCCATTGCGCTGGAATTTGCCCAAGCAGCACATCATTCCCCGGGCGCTTATCTCATTGCGGTTGCCGCCGGCGCATCGCTCGATTTCCTGACACCCTTCGGCCACCACAACAATACACTGACGATGAGCATCGGCGGCTACCGCGTTTCCGACTTTCTGCGCGCTGGCGGTCCGCTGGCTGTCGTATCCTATCTCCTGACTCTGCTTCTTATCGCTCTGATCTGGCTTTAAGCGCCATTTACTTGACATCCCTCCCAATGAAACTAGAGCATGGGCAACCCGAGTGAGAAGGACTGTTGAGCCCGTGCGAATTCTTTCCGAAGCCCATTTCCCCGAACTGCCGAACTACTATCGCGGCAAGGTGCGCGAAAACTACGATCTTCCGGACGGCAGCCGCATCATCATCAGCACCGACCGTCTGAGCGCTTTCGACCGCATCCTGACCTGCATTCCCTATAAGGGCCAGGTATTGACGCAAACCGCCCGCTACTGGTTCGAAGCAACCAAGGACATCTGCCCGAACCACGTCATCGCTTACCCGGACCCGAACGTGGTTATTGGCAAGCGGCTCGACATCCTGCCCGTCGAGATCGTGGTTCGCGGCTATCTCGCCGGCACGACCGGCACATCGATCCTCACTCTTTATAAGAAGGGCGAGCGCGAAATGTACGGCATGCGCCTGCCGGACGGCATGCGAGACAACCAGCTTCTGCCCGAGCCGGTGATCACACCGACGAGCAAGGAATTCGACGGTGGACATGACGAGCCGCTGACACCTGATGAAATCGTCAGCCGCGGGCTGCTCACCGCGGAGCAATGGGCAACGCTTTCCCGCTACGCGCTTGCGCTTTTCGCGCGCGGCCAGCAGATGGCGGCCAAGCGCGGCCTCATCCTAGTCGACACCAAATACGAATTCGGAACGGACAAGAACGGCAACATTATCCTCGCCGACGAAATCCACACTCCGGACAGCAGCCGCTACTGGCTTGCCGACAGCTACCCGGAAGCCTTCGATCGCGGCACCCGTCCGGCAAGCTTCGATAAGGATTTCGTCCGGGCCTGGGTGGCCGAGCGCTGCGATCCCTACAAGGATGCGATCCCCGAGATACCGGCGGATCTGATCGAGCAGACTTCACAGGTGTACATCAAGGCTTATGAGGCGATTACGGCGCAGCCTTTCGTTCCGGACGACAGCGGTGAGACCCCGCTTGCCCGTGTCCGAAGCAACCTTGCACGTTATTTCCCTTAAGACGCTGATCCGCCCGCGAGCCGCTCCGCGCTTGCGGGCTTTCGGCGGAAGGCACTAGCATTTGCAGAAGGGAGCTGGTCGACGGACCGGAGGGGAAACGAATGGCACGAAGGCCGCGGCGCAAGGCCGAGGAGACGCGGGAAGACATTCTGTCGATGGCCGAGTCGTTGTTCCGCCAGCGCGGTTTCCTTGCCGTATCGATCGCCGACATCGCCTCCGCCCTTGGCATGTCGCCAGCTAATATCTTCAAGCATTTTCACTCGAAGACGGCGCTGGTCGATGCCATTGCAGAGCGGCACCTTGCCAATGCTGCCGAACGTTTCGGTTCGATCGACGAGGATCTTCCGCCAGAACAGCAACTCCTCCGTTTCGTGCTACGGCTTCTCGACAGCCACCTGCAGGACATTCAACAGAATCCCTACATCTTCGAAATGGTGCTGACGACGATCGAGTCGAAGCTCGAGGCGGGCAACCGCTATCGCGCACGGATCGAACAGAAGCTGGAGGAAATCATCCGCCGAGGCGTAAGCTCGGACCGCTATAAATGCCGTGATCCGCAGCGCGCCGCCAGAACTGTTGCCGATGTCCTCGCATCGGTGTTGCACCCCGTGCTGATCGTCCAGGACGACAAGAACACACTTATCCAGAGAGCGGAGGAAATCGTCCGGTTCGTGGATATTGCGCTGCGAAATAGCGCTTGCTAAGTGACGATTTATAAATTACGTCACTTCAGAAATCTTTTCTTAAGCTCGGTCGATGGCATGTGATTCCGGAAAATCCTGCTCTTTTGTATTGAAGCAGCGCGCGCCGGGGCCGATGATCGATCCAAAATCCCAATCGCAAGGGAAGCAGCATGATACGGCGTGTCTTCATCATTTCTTCGGTTTTGGCGCTTGGTGGCCTGCTCGCCGCCTGCAACGATAGCGGCAACAAGCAGGCTGGGGGCGGAGCCGGCCCGGCGGGTGCTGCACAGCAGGCAGCACCGGTCGGCGTCATCGCCCTGAAGAAGGACACCTTCCCGGTTACGACGATCCTTCCCGGACGGGCCGAAGCCTACCAAACGGCCGATATCCGCCCGCAGGTCAGCGGCATCATTCGCGAAATCGCCTTTCGGGAAGGCGGCGAGGTGAAGAAGGGCGACCTTCTCTATCAGATCGAAGACTCGCCCTACGTTGCGACGGTCGAGCAGGCCAAAGCGGCGATCGCCAAGGCCGAAGCGAGCGTACCAAGCGCACAGAGCAATTTCGACCGCTACCAACGCCTTGTCGGCAGCGGCGCCACGCAGATCGAATTCGAAACGGCAAAGACCACCCTTCTCCAGGCGCATGCCGAAGTCGAATCGGCCAAAGCCGCCCTCGCCTCAGCCCAGATCGATCTCGACCATACGAAGATCGTCGCCCCGTTCGACGGCGTCATCGACCAGACG
The DNA here is from genome assembly GCF_056755115.1 of Rhizobium sp. SVR5-2C. Classification (NCBI taxonomy): domain Bacteria; kingdom Pseudomonadati; phylum Pseudomonadota; class Alphaproteobacteria; order Hyphomicrobiales; family Rhizobiaceae; genus Rhizobium; species Rhizobium sp. SVR5-2C. The sequence goes on from NZ_JBNDHT010000179.1 coordinate 7,180, forward strand.
GCCTATAACGTCGGCAACGTCGTTGCCGCCAACCAGACCACGGCGCTGACGACGATCCGTCAGCTTGATCCGATTTACATCCTGCTGACGGAATCGAGCACCAATCTCCTGAAGCTGCGTGATGCCATGAGGTCGCGCGCAGTTCAGAGCGAAGCGAATGCCGTCTTCCGCCTGATCCTCGAAAACGGCAAGGAATACAACCAGAAGGGCAAGCTGGATATGTCGAAGCAGATCGTCAGCGAGACGACTGGAACCTTCATCATCCGCGTGCTCTTCCCGAATCCGGATCGCGTCGTTCTACCGGGCATGTATGTCCGCGCGACCGTCGAACTCGGCGCCGAGGTCGGCTATGCCCTGCCGCAGCTTGCCACCAGCCGCGACGCGAATGGCCGCCTGACGGCGCAGTTCATTTCCGCCGACGGCAAGGTCGAGACACGCGCGTTCGAAAACGCCTCCCCTTCCAACAATTCCTGGCTCGTGACCGACGGCGTCAAGGATGGCGATCAGCTGATCGTCAGCGGCCTCCAGTCGATAGCCCCCGGCATGCCGGTGAAGCCGGTTCCCATGAAAATCAATGAAAGCGGTGTGGTCGTGGCTGCCGAACAGGCAGGAGCCGGTGACGCTCAGAAGCCGGCCGTACAGTAAAAACGCGACCGCCTCGAACAGAGAGCCCGCCGCACAGGAATAATTTGATGGCCAAGTTTTTCATCCGACGCCCGATTTTTGCTTGGGTCATTGCGATCACCATCATGCTCGCAGGCTTGCTCGCGATCTTCACGCTGTCGATCTCGCAGTATCCGGACATCGCACCGACAACGGTGCGCATCAACGCCAGCTATCGCGGCGCGAGTGCTGAAACCGTCGAGAAATCGGTTACGACGATCATCGAAGATGGCATGACGGGGCTCGACGACCTCACCTACATGACATCGACCTCGTCGACCGGTTCGGCCAGCATCTCGCTCACCTTCGGCACGAGCGCCGACCCGGATATCGCCCAGGTTCAGGTTCAGAACAAGCTGCAGCTCGTGCAGTCCCAGCTCCCGAGCGACGTCATCGATGCCGGCATCAGCGTGACGCGATCGACCTCCAGCATCCTGCTGGTCGGCTCGCTCGTTTCAACCGACGGAAAGCGGAACTCTGTCGACCTCGGCAATATCCTGTCCAATCAGATCGAAGACCAGATCCAGCGGCTCGAAGGCGTCGGCAGCATCAACATCTTCGGCTCCGGTTACGCCATGCGCGTCTGGCTTGATCCCTTCAAGCTGCAGAAGTTCCAGCTCACGCCGAGCGACGTGACGTCGGCCATCCAGGCGCAGAACACGCAGGTGTCCGTGGGCTCCCTCGGCGCGCAGCCGGCCGTCCAGGGCCAGCAGCTGAACGTCACGATCACGGCTCAAAGCCAGCTGACAACCGTCGCAGATTTCGAACGAATCATCCTGAAAGTGGAAAAGGACGGCTCGACCGTCCGCCTCAGCGACGTCTCGCGCATCGAAATCGGCCAGGAAAGCTACGGCGGCTCGTCGCGCTACAACGGCCAGCCGTCGACCGGTTTCGCCGTCAATCTCGCGGTCGGCGCCAATGCCATCGACACCGCTGCACGCGTTCGCTCGGCACTCGACACGATCAGCCGCGGCCTGCCGGAAGGCGTCGAGATCACCTATCCGTATGACACGACGCCCTTTGTCGAGCTGTCGATCGAAAAGGTTGTCCACACCCTCATCGAAGCGATCGCGCTGGTCTTCGTCGTTCTTCTGATCTTCCTGCAGAACCTGCGCGCGACGCTGATCCCGACCATTGCCGTGCCCGTCGTGCTGCTTGGAACCTTCGGCATCCTTGCGATCACGGGATACTCGATCAACACCTTGACGATGTTCGCCATGGTTCTTGCGATCGGCCTTCTCGTCGATGACGCCATCGTCGTCGTCGAAAACGTCGAGCGCATCATGTCGGAGGAAAAGCTGTCGCCGCTCGAGGCGACGGAAAAGTCGATGGGCGAAATCACCGGCGCCATTGTCGGCATTGCGCTCGTTCTGACGGCCGTCTTCATTCCGATGGCCTTCTTTGGCGGCTCCACCGGCATCATCTACCGTCAGTTTTCGGTTACCATCGTTTCGGCCATGCTGCTTTCGGCGATCGTGGCGATCGTGCTGACGCCGGCGCTCTGCGCGACCATGCTGAAGCCGGTCGACGAACACAAGAAGCGTCGCCTCGGCGACTGGTTCAACCGCAACTTCACCCGCTCCACCAACGGCTATGTCCGCACGATCGGCTATCTGTTGAAACGCCCGATCCGCGTCATGCTCGTGTTCCTGCTAATCGGCGCGGGCTGTGCCTATCTCTTCACCCGCCTTCCAAGCTCGTTCCTACCGCAGGAAGATCAGGGCGTTCTGCTGACGATCATCACGACGCCGCCCGGCTCGACAACGCAACAGACCCAGGCCGTCGTGGAGAAAGTGGAGAACTACTACCGCGAGAACGAAAAGGATGCCGTTGATTCGGTCTTCGGCGCCCTCGGATTCGGCTTCAACGGTTCCGGCCAGAACAGCGCGATCGTGTTTACGAAGCTCAAGGATTTCTCGTTGCGCACAGACCCCAACCTGCAGGCGCAGGCGGTCGTGACGCGTGCCTTGAAGACCTTCTTCACCTTCCGCGAAGCGCAGGTCTTCGCATTGCTGCCGCCGGCGATCCAGGGGCTCGGTGTCTCCAGCGGATTCTCGATGTATCTCGTTGATACCGGTGGACACGGCACGGAAGCGCTCGACGCGGCTTCCAAACGCCTTATCCAGATGGCCAATGCCAGCGGCAAGGTGGTTGCGCTTCGTAGCAACAACAAAGAAGTCGAGCCGCAGATGAAAATTCTGATCGACCAGGAAAAGATAGGCGCCATGGGCGTCGATATCGCCGCGGTCAATTCGATGCTCTCGGTCATCTTTACCGGCCGCGACGTCAACGACTTCACCCTGAACGGCGAGATCAAGCCGGTCTATGTCCAGGGCGACGCACCCTTCCGCATGCAGCCGACCGATCTCGACCATTGGTATGCCCGAAATAGCGCGGGTGAAATGGTGCCCTTCTCGGCCTTCACCACGACGGAATGGGTCAGGGGCGCACCGACGCTTGCCCGCTTCAATGCGGTGAGCGCGATTCCGCTGGACGGCGCCTCGGCACCCGGCGTCAGCTCGGGCGATGCCATGAACGAGATGGAAGCGCTCACCGAGCAGCTCGGCGGCGGCTACACGGTCGCCTGGCAGGGCATTTCCTATCAGGAACGCCTCTCCGGCTCGCAGGCGCCAATGCTTTACGCGATCTCGGTGCTCGTCGTCTTCCTCTGCCTTGCAGCACTTTATGAGAGCTGGTCGATCCCGTTTTCGGTCATCATGGCAGTGCCCGTCGGCGTGCTCGGAGCGCTGACTGCGGCGACCCTCTTCGGGCAGGCGAACGACGTCTACTTCAAGGTCGGGCTGCTGACGACCATCGGTCTGGCGGCGAAGAACGCGATTCTGATCGTCGAGTTTGCGAAGGACCGCATGGAAACCGGCATGGGACTCTTCGAAGCGACGTTGGAAGCAGCAAGGCTGCGTCTGCGACCGATCATAATGACATCGCTCGCCTTTATCCTCGGCGTCGTCCCGCTGGCGGTCGCCACCGGCGCCGGTTCTGCAGCGCAGAACGCCATCGGCATCGGTGTTCTCGGCGGCATGCTTTCAGCGACGGCACTCGGCATCTTCTTTGTGCCCTCCTTCTTTGTCGTGATCCGTCGCATCTTCTCGCGCCGAGCGAAAAATTGAGGCGTGAGTGTGATAAAAATGCACTGCCAGAATGAATGAGTCGTTGCTACATTGCGGCCGACTGCTTCGGCATGGTGTATCTCGTTGGGACGAAGCGCAGCCGACGGCAAAGCATGACGCTTTTGGCAAGAATTTAGACTTGGTCGAGTTACAGGAAGAAATGAATGGTATCTCTCCGTATTGCCTCACCGGCATTGTTGCTTTTGCTAGCCGGCTGCGTGGTCGGGCCGGATCATACGCCCCCCGAGATGCCGCTTCCGGGCAAGTTTGCTGAGGGTGGCGCCAAGAACATCGGCGATGTTGCGACGGTCACCTGGTGGACGGCGTTCCGCGACAAGCAGCTCGACAGCCTGGTGGCCCGCGGCATCGACCAGAACCTCGACGTGCTGCA
>NZ_JBNDHT010000180.1:0-11354 GCF_056755115.1 Rhizobium sp. SVR5-2C
CTGCAGGGGGTGACGGTGTTATCGCACCAGCGGGCGGCGGCTCCGCGGGCCGCAACACTGGTCTACAATGCGCTTCTCGACGATATCGTTTCTCTGCGCCGCAAACCGATGGACCTTTTGAACGAGAAGGAACTGGAGGCGCAGTTCGGCGTCAGCCGCACACCGATCCGCGAGGCGATCATCCGCCTGTCCGACGATGGCCTCGTCGACGTTTTCCCGCAATCGGGCACCTTCGTCTCTCGCATCCCGCGCCGCGCGCTCTACGAGGCGATCCTCGTGCGCAAGGCCCTAGAGGATACCACGGTTTCGATTGCCGTTGAGAAGATGACGCCGGCGGGCCTGCGTGCGCTGGAGCGCAACCTCAGCGATATGGCCGCCTGCCACAGGGATGGCGACGTCGCCGCCTTCCATTTGCTCGACAACGAGTTCCACCACCTGATCAGCAGCATTGCCGGTTTCCCCGGCATCTGGGCGATCATCCAGCAGGTCAAGGTTCACAGTGATCGCTACCGGTTGCTGACGCTGCCGCAGGAAGGGCGTCTCGCCCGTGTCATCGAAGAGCACTCCGCCGTCATCGACTGCATGAAGGCAGGCGATAAGGCTGGCGCTGCCTCGGCTATGGGGTTCCATCTCGGCAAGCTCCTCAACGAAGTCGAGAAGGCCGAAATCTGGGACCCGAACTATTTCATCGAGGATGCGAAATCTCCCTTGGCATCCGCTGATCAGAAGGGAAACAATCAATGAAGATCGACGTCCGTCACGCTTCCCATCCGGAAGCCGTCCGTGGTTACGACACCGAGACGCTGCGCCGCCACTTCCTGGTCGAAACGGTGTTTGAAGGCGGCGACATCAGGCTGACCTACTCGCATTACGATCGCATGGTGATCGGTGGTGCCACGCCGCTTTCTGCCGCGCTGACGCTCGGTGCGCCGAAGGAGATCGGCCAGGAAACTTTCCTCGCCGAGCGCGAACTCGGCGCCCTCAATGTCGGTGGCGCAGGCAGCGTGACCGTTGACGGCAAGCGCTATGATCTCGCCAAATATGATTGCCTCTACGTCGGGAAGGGCGCCAAAGACGTCAGCTTCGAAAGCGCCGACGCGGGAAACCCCGCCAAGTTCTACCTCGTCTCGACGGCGGCGCACCAGACCCATCCGACGGTTCTCCTGACCCGCGACAAGGCCCGGCATCTGACGCCGGGCGAAGCCGCGACAGCCAACAAGCGTTCGATCTATCAGTTTATCCATCCGGAGGTCTGCCAGTCCTGCCAGCTGACCATGGGCTTCACGATGATCGAGGCAGGCAGCGTCTGGAACACCATGCCGGCGCATACCCATGACCGGCGCATGGAGGCCTATCTCTATTTCGATCTCGAGGCCGATCAGCGGGTGTTCCATTTCATGGGCGAGCCGCAGCAGACCCGCCACATGCTGGTGGCTAGCGAGCAGGCGATCATCTCGCCGCCCTGGTCGATCCATTCGGGTGCCGGCACCAAGAACTACAGCTTCATCTGGGCGATGGCCGGGGACAACAAGAGCTTCACCGACATGGACCATATCGCCATTGCGGATCTGAGGTAGGACGATGACCAATCCCTTCGATCTCTCCGGCCGCACCGCCGTTGTCACCGGCGCCAATACCGGCATCGGGCAGGGCATTGCGCTGGCCCTTGCCGACGCCGGTGCCTCGATCGTCGCCGTCGGCCGTTCGTCGATGGACTAGACCGAGGCGCTGGTCAGCAGATCAGGTGTCCGCTTCCACGCCATCAAGGCCGATCTTGGCAGCATCGCGCCGGTCAAGGATATCGTCTCGGAGACGGTCTCGACCTTCGGCAGCCTCGACATTCTCGTCAACAACGCCGGGATCATTCGCCGCGCCGATGCGGTGGATTTCACCGAGGAAGATTGGGATGCGGTTATCGACACCAATCTGAAGACGGCTTTCTTCCTGTCGCAGGCCGCCGGTTGTCACATGATCGAGAAGGGCAGCGGCAAGATCATCAACATTGCTTCGCTGCTCTCCTTCCAGGGCGGCATCCGCATTCCGTCCTACACCGCATCGAAGAGCGGCCTTGCCGGCATCACCCGGCTGCTTGCCTGTGAATGGGCGGGCAAGGGCGTCAACGTCAACGCGATCGCGCCGGGCTATTTCGTCACCAACAACACCACGGCGCTGCGCGACGATCCGGACCGCAGTGCCGCGATCCTTTCACGTATTCCGGCGGGCCGCTGGGGAACGCCGGCGGAACTTGGCGGGGCAGCCGTGTTCCTGGCATCGGCCGCATCCGATTACGTTCACGGCACAGTGATCCCCGTGGATGGCGGCTGGCTGGCGCGCTGAATGATTGAGTGAATTCGCACCCCGCCTGCGGGCCGCGTCTGGAGGAGCCATGCAGTACCAGTTCGATTTTGCGGCGCTGATGCCCTACTGGCAGGATTTCCTGTCGGGCGCGCTGACGACGATCGAGATCACCGTGTTTTCGGTGATCATCGGACTTGCGATCGGTATCGCCTGCGCCATCGCGCGCCGGTCCGATGTGCCGCTGCTGCGCGCGATCGTCGGGATCTATATCGAAGCGGTACGCAACACGCCGTTCATCGTGCAGATCTTCTTCATCTTCTTCGGGCTGTCGTCCATCGGCTTCCGTCTGCCGATCCTCGCCGCTTCCGTCTTCGCGATGGTGATCAATGTCGGCGCCTATACAGCAGAGATTGTTCGCGCCGGCATGGATTCCATACATCCGAGCCAGATCGAAGCGGCCGAAGCGCTCGGCCTTTCGAAGTTCCAGATCTACCGGGATATCATCCTGCTGCCCGCCATCGAGCGCGTTTATCCGGCCCTCTCGAGCCAGTTCATCCTGATGATGCTCTCGACCTCGATCTGCTCGCAGATCTCGGCGGAAGAACTGACCGGTGTCGCCAACAACATCCAGTCGAACACCTTCCGGTCGCTGGAAACCTATTTCGTCGTGGCACTTCTCTATATCGCCATCACCTATCTGATGCGCGCCGCCTTCTTCGGGCTCGGCCTCATTGCATTCCCGCGCCGCCGCCGGCTCGGGCTCGGCGTGTGAGGTGACGATGCTCGGAGCCTTCTCGACCAATCACCTGATCTACCTGCTGGATGGCCTGCTGTGGACGATCGTCCTGTCCGCACTAGCCTTCGTTCTCGGCGGCATCGCCGGTTTCTTCATCATGCTGGCGCGCATCTCGCGCTTCCGCTGGCTGCGGCGGGTGGCACTCGTCTACATCCAGATCGTTCAGGGCACGCCGCTGCTGATCCAGATGTTCCTGCTCTATTTTGGCCTAGGGGTCTTTGGCATCTCGGTGCCGCCGCTGGCTGCGGCCGGTCTCGGCATGATGGTCTATTCGAGCTCCTATCTCGGCGAGATCTGGCGCGGCTCGGTCGAATCCATTGCCAAGACGCAGTTCGAGGCCGCAGAATGCCTGGGGCTTACCCGCTGGCAGGCGCTGCGCGACGTCATCCTGCCGCAGGCGCTGAAGATCGCCACGCCGCCGACGGTGGGCTTCCTCGTGCAACTCGTCAAGAACACGTCGCTCGCTTCCGTTGTCGGCTTCCTGGAGCTGACGCGTGCGGCCCAGGTCATCAACAACTCCCTGTTCCAGCCGTTCCTGGTCTTCGGGGTCGCAGCGCTCTTCTATTTCTGCGTCTGCTATCCGCTGTCGGTCTGGAGCCGTTCGCTTGAGAGGAAACTCAATGTCGGCCGCCGTTAAACTTACCAATGTCGTCAAGCGCTTCGGTGCTCTGGAGGTGCTGAAGGGCGTCTCCTTCGAGATCAATGCCGGTGAGGTCGTGGCTCTGATTGGCCAATCTGGCTCCGGCAAGAGCACCGCGCTGCGCTGCATCAACAGGCTGGAAACGATCCAGGACGGGACGATCGATGTCTGTGGCCACCGCGTAGAAGACCCGAAACTGGATCTGAGGACACTGCGGCGCGACATCGGCATGGTGTTCCAGAGCTACAATCTCTTCCCGCACATGACGGTTGCCGAAAACATCATGCTGGCGCTGCGCCGGGTGAAGTCGATGCGCAAGGATCAAGCCTTCGAGATTGCCAGGCAGGCGCTCGCCAAGGTCGGTCTGTCGGAAAAGATCGACAACTATCCGGAACAGCTCTCCGGCGGCCAGCAACAGCGCGTGGCGATCGCCCGCTCGCTCGCCATGCAGCCGAAGGTGATGCTGTTCGACGAGGTAACCTCGGCGCTCGATCCGAAGCTCACCGGCGAAGTGCTGCGCGTCATGGAAGATCTGGCGCGCGGCGGCATGACGATGATCGTCGTCACCCACGAGATGGGTTTCGCCAAGCGTGCCGCCAACCGCGTCATCTACATGCATACCGGCAAGGTCTGGGAGATGGGAGGAACAGAGATCCTCTCCAATCCGCAGACACCGGAATTAAAGGAATTCATGGCCGAAGAGCTTTGAATTTGAGGAGGAGTGCCTGCGGCAAACGCAGGATCAGGTAAACGAGAGAGGAGTCTCATAATGCCGACAAAAATGATTTCGAAACTAGCCATTATCGCCGGAGCGAGCCTTTTGGCACTTGCATCGGCCGCAAATGCCGACGTCCTGGACAATATCAAGAAGGCGGGCAAAGTGCGCATCGCCGTTGCGATGGGTATTCCGGAATATTCCTTCGTTGATGAGAACTTGAAGCCGACCGGCTCGGACGTTGAAACCGCAAAGCTGATCGCCAAGGATCTCGGCGTCGAGCTGGAGCTTGTGGAGATCACCAATGCCGCCCGCGTTCCCTCAGTTCAGACAGGCAAGGCCGACATGGTCGTGTCGTCGCTCGGCATCACCGAAGAGCGCAAGAAGGCGATCGACTACTCGGTTCCCTACGCAACCCTTGCGCTCGTGGTTGCCGCACCGGCTGACGTTGCGATCAACGATTATGCCGGTCTCGACGGCAAGCGCATCGGCGTGACGCGCGCCACGACCAACGATCAGGACATCACCGCCAATGCCAAGGGTGCCGAGATCGTTCGCTTCGAAGACGATGCGACGCTGATCACCTCGGTCGTCTCCGGCCAGGTCGGTATCCTGTCCAGCCAGTCGGCGGTCATCAACGGCATTAACAAGAAAATGGCCGATCATCCACTGCAGGTGAAGTTCACACAGAAGGAAACCAATCTCGGCATCGGTATTCCAAAGGGTGAAGCGGCGCTGAAGGGCTGGCTCGACCAGTGGGTGAAGACCAACTTCGACAACAAGGTTCTGCGCGACATCTACCGCAAATACCACAATGCAGAACTGCCGGACGATCTGACGTCCCGCTGATAGTTTCACCTTCCTGCCGGCGCCGTATGGTGCCGGCAGGAAGGTGTGTTGTTATTCCGATATCTTATAGAGTGTCGCACGCACCGTCGGCGTCGCCAGCATGAGAGATAGGTCCAGGATTGTCCGTTTCGCCGGACGGGAAGCGCCGCGGCGTCAGCCTGAAGCGGGCGCCGACAGTGAACCGCTTCAAGGCGCTCATCCGCTCAAGTCCAGATCCAGGCAGCAACGCCAAGCACCGACCTATAATCACCTCCGTAGCGCCACGTTTGAGCGCTGATCGCCTAACCCGGCACGCGCTTGAAGGTAAATGACGAGGTGCCCCCAATCCTAGACCCTTGCCTCGGAGCGTACCCCCTTGCTGTCGCGCATGTTTTGAGACTGCGTCGTGGGTTGGGCAATTCCGCTCGAACGTTAGTCCTCTTCTTCGGTAAATCTTGCCAGCATATCTTCACGGGACTTCCAAGCGTGATGGCGGGCAGCCTCCTCCGCGCGGCGCGGGTCGCCCGATTCCAGTGCCCTAATGATTTCCTCATGCTCCCTAGCTACGTCAGCGGCCCTGCCGGGGACAAAGCCGTAACGTGTTCGGATCAGCCTGAAGATATCGAAATGGTTCCTTCGGAGGCGAAGCGCCTGCTCGTTGCCGGCGATCTCGCCGATATATTCGTGGAAATCACTGCTCATCTTGGCCGTCTGGGCATTCTCCCCATGGCTGCGTGCAATCGTCAGATCGCCATTGAGATGGCGGAGGTGTTCTATATGCTCAGGCCGGATGAGTGGCGTCGCGCGCGCCGCAAGGATTCCATCCATCGCCTCGCGAATGTCCGCAAGATCCTCGATCAGCTTGCGCGTAATGACCCGCACGGATGCGCCGCGATTCGGAATGATCTCGATCAACCCTTCGCCTTGCAGCTGTTGCAGAGCTTCCCGGACCGGATTTATGCTCACAGCATAGCGCTTTGCGAGATCCTGTACCTTGAGGCGCATGCCTGGCCAGAACTCGCCCGTCAGGATCGCCTGACGCATTGCCTCACCAAGCCGAGAATAATTGGTTCCACTTTGGAACTGCTCATCCCGGTCGGACAGGTTCATGTTGTGGTTTGCCATGTTCCCTTGAGGAATATCTTTGAACAGTTTCTCGGCGACGGACGTGGCGGCCTGGTCGGATCTCAAGTATCAATTCCTTTAAGCTCGATGGCTTCTGCGTGGTGACAGGCGACCTGTCGCCCCTGAGCCATCGCCCGCATCACCGGCACTTCAGACCGGCACCTATCCGTAGCATATGGGCACCTTGGGTGAAAGAGACACCCGCTTGGGTGGCGAGCAGGATCAGGTACTTCCCCCTGCAGACGAACTTGGGGACGTGACCGTAGCTCTGGTGATGGTCGCGGAATCGCGGCCATGAGCGCCGCCGTGTAGGGATGATTTGGACGACGAAACAGCTCTTCGGAAGAGCTGAACTCCACGACCCGGCCAGCATACATGACAGCTATTCGATCAGACACGAGCTTGATCACCGAAAGGTCGTGGCTCACGAAAATATAGGTGAGCTGGAGTTCGTCCTGCAGATCCTGCAAAAGGTTCAGCGTCTGAGCCCGGACCGACACGTCAAGCGCCGAGACGGCTTCGTCTGCTACGACGACGTGGGGCCGTACGACCAGCGCCCGCGCGATGACGATGCGCTGTCGCTCGCCGCCGGAGAATGCATGCGGATACCGCTGCATGTATTCCGGGCGCAGTCCCACCTTGCGCATGATATCGGCAACGCGATCCTTGATCTCCGACTTGTCGACGCCGTGGTGATAGAGCGGCTGGCCGATGGCCGCCAACACAGTTTGCCGCGGATTGAGAGACGTAAACGGATCCTGGAAGATCAATCGCAGATCGAGCCGGTACTTGTTGAGGATATCGGCATCTGCGCTGCCCAGATCGATCCATTCGTTGCTGCTACGGGGACGGTAGTTAATCGTGCCGCCGTTTGGTTTGTAGACACCCAAAATGGCCCGGCCGAGCGTCGACTTGCCACAACCGGATTCTCCCACCAAGCCGATTGTCTCACCCTCCGCGGCCTGCAGGTTGACCCCGTCGACCGCGCGCACGACTCCGTCCTGCTTCTTGCGAAGTCCCGCGCCTCTTCCAAAATGAACGCGGAGGTCTCGAATGTCGAGGCAAAGCTTGTCACGCGAGGAGTCGTTGTGAACGGTGCCCACGGCACCGGATGCGGTGTGGACAGTCACGCTGGCACCTCCTCGTTCTTGTTTGCCCAGGATTTGGAAAGGACCGGATCATGTTGAAAGCACCGCGCGGCTTGCGCGCTTTCGACGTCGAAGAGCGGAGGCACCTCCCTGTCGCAGATACCGGCGATCCGCTCGCCGCAGCGAGATTGAAAAGGGCATCCGGGTGGGCGGGCGAGGGGATTCGGCACCATACCTTCGATCTGACTGAGATGCGCCCGCCGCGGCAGGTCGAGACGCGTGATCGAGCCCAGAAGTGCACGCGTGTAAGGATGCTGCGGCTTGTTGAACAAGCTGAAAACATCGCTGCGCTCCAAAGTCTTTCCGAGATAGATGACCGTCACATCGTCCGCCGTCTCCGCGACGACGCCGAGATCGTGCGTGATCAGCATGATGGACAGGCCGAATTCCGCCTGCAGCTCCTTCATCAAATCGAGTACATTGGCCTGGGTCGTGACATCGAGAGCCGTGGTCGGCTCGTCGGCGATCAGCAGTTCCGGCCGGCAGGAGAGTGCCATCGCGATCATCGCCCGCTGACGCATCCCTCCCGAAAGCTGAAAAACATAGCTGTTCAGCCGTGAGGCAGGATCGGGGATACCGACCCTGCCAAGGAGCTCCACGGCCCGATCGCGGGCCGCACGCTTCGAAACGCGCTCGTGCAGCAGGATCATCTCCATGATCTGGTTGCCGATCGTGTGCACGGGCGACATCGCCGTCATCGGCTCCTGGAAGATCATGGAGATATGCCGGCCGCGGATCTCCCGCATTTCCCGGCTGTTTGCGGGCAGCTTGGCAAGATCGACAGTGCGCCCGTCGCTGTGATGATAGATGATTTCTCCACCGACAATGCGACCGGGATGCCGCAGGATGCGCAGGATTGCGTAGGAGGAGATGGACTTCCCCGATCCGCTCTCGCCGACAATACACATCGTGCTGTTGCGCCGAAGGGTGAGATCGAGACCATCCACGGCTCTCACCACGCCCTCCCGAGTGGTGAAGTGGACTTGCAGGTTTCTGACTTCGAGAAGGATATCCGACATGCCCCGTCTCCTCACAGTTTGCCATAAGGGTCGGCCGCGTCACGCAGGCCGTCGCCCAGGAAATTCAGGGACAGAACGGCGACGACGACCGCCACGCCAGGCAGAAGCAGCCAAGGCGCCGTTGCAACCGTGTTGACGTTCTGGGCCTCCTTCAGGAGGACTCCCCAGGAGACGGTCGGAGCTTGCAATCCGATCCCAAGAAAAGAAAGCGACGTTTCTGCCAAGATCATTTCGGGAATGGCGAGCGTGGTGACGGCTATGATATGCGAAGTAAACGACGGCACGATCTGACGCGTGATGATGTTGAATTCGCTCACGCCATCGAGGCGGGCCGCAACGACATACTCCTCCGATTTCAACGCCATGACCTTGCCCCGAACCTCACGGCCGAGCGATGTCCAGCCAACCAGGGAAAGCAACACAGTAATCGTGAGGTAGACCCAGAGCGGCGGCCAGTTCAAGGGAATGGCGGCAGCAAGTCCCATCCAGAGGGGTATGGTCGGCATCGAGCGGAGAAACTCCATTGTACGCTGGATTACTCGATCGATCATGCCGGAGTAATAGCCGGAAATTCCGCCAAGAAGAACGCCGATGACCAAACTGAGAGAGACGCCCAGCAAGCCGATCGACATCGATATCCGTGCGCCGTAGATGATGCGCGACAGGTTATCGCGTCCCAATCGATCGGAGCCGAGGAGGAAGAAGGGCTTTCCTTTCTCGATAGGACCGATCAGATGACGATCCCATTTGAACAGACCCCATATGGTATATGTCGCTCCCTTCACGAACAGCGCGATAGGAACTCTCTGGCTCTCATCGATCACATAGGCGCGCCGATAGGAAACCGGATCGACCTTGGAACGGAAGCCGTAGACGTGCGGCTTGAAGTTCCACGTTCCCGGCTCGAAGAGATGGATGCCTTGAGGCGGGGCATATTGAAAGCGGGTGTCGGTTGCGTTTGGATCGAGCGGCGCAAGGAACTCGCAGAACAGACCGACGATATAAACGAAGAGCACGATACAGCCGGCGAATACCGCTGCCCGGTGACGGATGAACCTCCACCACATGAGCTTCCACTGGCCGGCGACCTCGATTTCGCGAGCCGAACTGTCCTGACCGACCGGCGATACATCGGATGCTGCGCCTTGCTGTGAAATATTGATTGCGTCGGTCATGGTCTACTCCAGTCTTATGCGCGGATCGAGCAGCGCCAGAAGGATGTCGGAAACCAGGGTGCCGACCAGCGTCAGCGTCGAGAGGAGCAGAATGAAGGCGCCGGCCAGATACATGTCCTGGCTCTGCAGTGCCTGCAGCAGGAGGGGGCCGACGGTCGGGAGATTCAGCACCACCGAAGCGATGACGGCGCCGGAAATCAGGCTGGGAAGGACCCAGCCGACAGTCGAGATGAAGGGGTTCAAGGCGATGCGTATCGGGTATTTCAGGATAAGCCGCACCTCCGGCAGACCCTTTGCCCGCGCAGTCGTCACGTAGGGTTTGTTGAGTTCGTCAAGCAGGTTGGCGCGCATGATGCGAATGAGTTCTGCAGTCTTCGCGGTCCCGATAACGATCATCGGGATCCAGATATGCGCGAGAAGGTCCACGAACTTCGCAGAGGACCAGGGCGCGTGGGAGTATTCCGGCGAAAACAGGCCGCCGACACTTTGACCGAAGAAGTGAAAGCCGATGTACATCAGGCCGAGGGCCATCAGAAAGTTCGGAATAGCCAGACCGATGAATCCGATGAACGTGAAGAAGTAGTCTGCGAGAGAATACTGGCGGGCGGCGGAAATCACCCCGATCGGAAACGAGATCGCCCAGCTGAACAGAAGCGTCGATATGGACAGGACGAGGGTGAAACCGAGCTGATCCCAGATCAGGTCGGTGACCGGGCGCTGCCACTGGAAAGAGTAACCGAAATCTCCACGAAAGATGATCGCTGAAATCCATTTCCAGTATTGAATGTAGATTGGCTGGTCGAGGCCGAAGCGCTCGCGCAAGAAGTCGAGCTGCTGCTGGCTGATTTCCGAGCCGGACTCGAGTCCCGCGGCCAAGGTCGTCAAGAAATCCCCGGGAGGCAGCTGGATGATGACGAAAGCCGCCATGGAGATGAAAATCATCATGACCACCATGGTCGCCAGGCGGCGAACGATGAAAGATGTCATGGGTGTTCCTTTCGAATGGGTTCGGAAAACGGGCGAGCCGGCCCCGAGGGCGTCGGGGCCGGCAGGCACCTATTTCTGGAACGACCACTGCGCTGGCGTGCTTGGGCCTGGGAAGCCGAAGGTCCAGCTATTGATCACCATCTGCGGCTCGACATTGTGCAGCCGCTTGGAGCGCACGCCATAGCCGGGGATCGGTAGCGCTATCCCCATCGACATGAAATTGTCCTGAGCAACGTCGATGAGCTTGCGGAAATACTCCTTCTGCTTAGCGGGATCCGCAGTGCCCTGCATCTGCGCGAAGAGGTCGAGCCCGTCCTGCAAAAATTCAGGCGGCTTTTCTTGATTAGGACCGGCCTTCAGGACGTAATTGATCCAGCCTGTTCCCCACGCCGCATCCGGGTGAAGCGGGATATAGGCGCGCGGAAAAAGAAACGCATCGACAAGGCCGCCATCGCCGTCTTCGAGGATAGCATCATGCCGGTTATTGTTGCGTTGGTTCAAATAGGCTGATTTCTCCATCACGCGATAATCGGCGTTCACGCCGACAGCTTTCCAATAGCCCACCAGCAATGGCGCCAGATCTACGAATGGCTGACGGTCACCGCGAACGGTCAGGATGAAGT
>NZ_JBNDHT010000181.1:0-11336 GCF_056755115.1 Rhizobium sp. SVR5-2C
GCTCTCCTTCCCGCCGAAGCAGGATGAACAGCCGCCTGTAACCGAAGCGCCGTCGCTCATTAGCCAACTCGCGGAGCTTCGCTCGCAATTCAACCTCCGGCGGTCGACACGACTGATAACGCACCGTCTTGCGATCGGCAGATATGATCAGGCAGGCCCGCCGCTCCGAAAGACCCATGACGGTCTTCAGGTGCATGACGGCTTCACGCTTGGCGGCGGGCCCTACCATTTTTTTGATAGAAGCTCGCGCAGTGCGGCTGCATCAAGCATCTGTTCGGCGAGCAGCTTCTTCAGCCTGGCGTTCTCGTCCTCAAGCGCCTTCAGCCGCTTCGCCTCGGACACCTCCATGCCCCCGTATTTGGCTTTCCAATTATAAAACGTGGCTTCTGAAATCCCGTGCTTCCGGCACAGGTCCACCGCCTTCGCGCCAGCCTCCTGCTCCTTCAGCACCGCAATAATTTGCTCTTCCGTAAATCTCTGCTTCTTCATGCGTCCGTCCTTCAATGGGCCGGACTCTAATCAATTTTGGAGGAAATTACCCGTGGCAGGTCAGCTAGTCGAAGACGAATCGGTCATAGGCGGAGAAGCTGCCTATTGCCTCGCCGTTCTCTACGAAATCGGATCCGGTGTCGTCCAGTCATCGGACCAATCAGAACGCTTGTTTGTCCAGTCTGAAATTCGCGGCTTTGCGCCCGCAACGTACCAACTCGCGGGATATTCGCTTCGCAAAGGGCATTTGAGTGACGCGCTAGAACGGTACCGATCCCTGGCAGATCAAAATCCCTCCGCAGCATACTGGGCGTATCGACTTTTAACCGAGAATTCCCAGCGGCGCACCAGAACCGGTGAAGAAGAGATATATCTCGATCTTGCAGCACAGGGGCACCTGATGGCCCGCAAGGCACAGTTGTTAGCTAAAATCAAAGGTGCGCGCGGAATTACCGCGATACCTCTAGGCGTTGTACGATTGGTTCCATTTTTTGGTCGATGTTTCGAGCTGTAAAGAAAAACGACAAGTCAAAATTTACATGAGCCATTTCTCAACTAAGTCTACGGGGCCGAACTACTTCGCCAATGCAGAATACCTTCCGTCACATGAACCGCTCTCGGTGTTTAGTCCCGGCATTTTTTGGAGCGGATCGAGCGTGAAGCGTTCGGGCAGTGAGGTCCACGCTTTGCAGGTGAACTCGTAGGCTGTGAGTCCCTTGAGGGTCTTGAGTTTGAGGTCGAATACCTGAATGCCAACACGTCGGCTCAGTCTTCACGGGCGATACTATCCTCAGGCGCCCGAATTTGGATTTGCCGGGGTCTCATGTAAGCTTCCAGAATCTATTCCGTCCTCCAAGAATGCTCCGGCCAATGGACCTTCGACAGATCACCTATTTCCTTCGCGTCGCCGAGCGCAAGAGCATCACGGTTGCCGCAAACGAACTCAACGTCGCCCAGCCGACGCTCACCAAAAGCATGAAATTGCTAGAGGAAGAGCTGGGCTCCGCCCTCTTCATCCGGCTGCCGCGCGGGGTGGAACTGACGGCCGCCGGCCAGCATCTCGTCCGGCATGCCGAGGTCATCAGGATCCAGATGACCGAGGCGCGCGCAGAGCTGCACGCGCTGACCAAGGGCGACCGCGGCACGGTGCGGATCGGCGCCGGCCCGGCCTGGCTGCGCCGGCACCTGCCCGAAGTCGTCGCCAAGGTGGTGTCCACCCGGCCCGAGCTGAAAATCACGGTCATTGGCGGTTTCGACGAGGCGCTGCTGCGGGGCCTCAGGCGCGGAGACCTGGACTTCGTCGTTGCCGAAACGCCCTGGTCGCAAAATGCCAACGACCTCGATGTCGAGATCGTATCGAATGTCGACCTCTGCGTGGTGGCAAGGGAAGACCATCCGCTTGCCGGCAAGGCCAGGATTTCGATCACCGATCTCCTGAACTACCCCTGGGTTCTGCCGGTCGATGTTACCCGGGCCCGGCAGCGGCTCAATGCGCTGTTCATGTCGCACAATATTTCGCCGCCCGAGCCCTCTGTCGAAACCGAATCCATGGCCTTCATGGTCGCCATGGTCCGCAGTTCGCTGGCCCTTACCTACACCACCAGCACCGCCGTCGAACCGCCGGACGGCACCGGCCTCATAGCCCTCTATATCGAGGAACTCGCCAGCGAGCGGAACGCTGCCATCATACGCCGCCGCGCATCGTGGACCTCGCCGACGGCCGCCCTGTTGCTTGAGGAGCTCCGGCAGTTCTGCGCTGCAAACCCGGTCAACTGAGCCATTACTTTTCTCTATGGAACACGCATCCGAAGTTAGTTGTTAGAATATCGGGAAAATGCAAGTCTTCCCGTGCAAAACACGCAATGGCGGGGAGACGCCAAAAGGCAGCCGCGTGGAGATGGGTGTTTTGCAGGTTTGATCGGAGGAGAGAACAGGCATGACCCTCAGCGCCTATATTCGCGCCATTTTGTTTGCGACAAGTATGACGATCCCGGCGGCGCTTTCGACGCCGGCGCTCGCACAGGACCAGGTGCCGATTACGATCGTCATCAACCAGTCTCCATGGTTCGCCGGCTTCCAGAAAGTCGTGGAGCAGTATCAGGAAAAGACTGGCAACACCGTCACGCTCGACGTCAACCCCTTTGCCGGAAGCCTGGAAAAGCAGCGAAGCGCGGTCCGCGCCAAGGAAAGCCCCTACGATATTCTCGTCATGAATGCCGGCTTCTTCATCGAAATGTACCAGGGCGGCTTCCTGAAGCCGCTGAAGGACATCGACGCCAGCTTCACGCTGAGCACGGACATCTACACATTCGACGATTCCGTCTACTGGGATGCGGCCACCAAGAAAATCGACGGGAAGACCGGCGCGCTGATGTCGGTGCCGATCAATCCGTTTATCCCGCTGCTTCACTATCGTTCCGATCTCTATGCCGAAAAAGGGCTCAAGGTTCCCGAAACCTGGGATGACCTGCTTGCCAATGCCAAGGCGCTCAACAATCCGCCCAGCATGTACGGCATCGTCCAGCGCGGCGCGCGCGGCACCTTCGACGTCACCTATGACGTCCTGCCTTATATCTGGAGCTATGGCGGCGGAATCTTCAAGGACCAGAAGGGCGGCGACTACACCATCACCATCAACAGCCCCGAAACCAAGGCCGCGATGCAGATGTATCTGAAGCTCGCCAAGGAAGCGGGCCACCCCTCGACCGCCGGCCAGACGCAGACCAACGTCATCCAGAACATGGCGACCGGCAAGGCCGGCCATATTCTCGCCGTGCTTGCCGCCTCCACCTTCGACGATCCCAACCAGTCGATCGTCGTCGACAAGGTCGGCTTTGCGCCGCCGCCGCATGCACCGGGCTTTCCCTCCTCGCCGCCGCTTGGCCACTGGCTCGGCGGCGTTCCGAAGAACATTCCGGCCGACCGCCAGAAGGCGGCGCTCGCCTTCCTCACCTGGTTCCAGTCCGATGCGGCCCAGAGGGCCTATGCCGAAGCCGGCTCGCCGCCGGTCAGCCGGGCGGTGCTCGAATCCGACATGGCCGACAAGCCGGAATATCGCTGGATGAAGCCGCTCGCCAAGGCGCTGGAGACGGCGAAGCTTACCTTCGTCATTCCGGAATCGGCCCAGATTCTCGCGGTGACCGAGCTTCGCTTCAACCAGATCATCTCGGGCGAAATGAGCGTCAATGACGGCCTGAACACCATGGCCAAGGAAATCGAGCCGATCATGACCAAGGCCGGCTACAAGGCGCCGCTCCTGCCCGACCTGAAGGATTGACAGTGTCCATCGCACAGACCGCCAATACCCGCTCCGCCGGCTCGAAAGAGCTGGCGGAAAAGGGGCCGCGCACGCCCTCGCCGGACCGGTTCTGGCGCAGCCTGACGCTGGCCCCGGCCATCCTGATCTTCGCAGCTCTCACCGTGCTGCCGATGGTCAACCTGGCCATGCTCAGCTTCCACGACATCAACTGGGCCGAAGGGCTTTCCAGCTGGACTTATGTCGGCTTCAAGCATTATGCCGATCTCGGCTCCGATACGCTGTTCGACGCCAGCATCCGCAACACGCTAATCTTTGCGGTCGTCGCCGTGGTGATCCAGATGGTCATCGGCTTTGCGCTGGCGGTGCTGACCAGCTCGATCATCCACGGCCGGCTGTTTTACCGCACCGTTTTCCTGCTGCCGATCCTGGTGCCGGGCATCATCATCGGCGCCATCTGGAAGCTGATGTTCAGCTTCGATTTCGGCATCCTCAACAAGATCGTCTCGCTCGTCGGCATCGCGCCGCGCGACTGGCTCGGCGACGCCAATTTCGCGCTCGCCTCGATCATCGTCGTCGATATCTGGCACTGGACGCCATTCTGCTTCCTGCTGCTGCTCGCATCGCTCGAAACCCTTCCGCAGGATGTCTACGAGGCGGCCGAGATCGACGGCGCCTCGCGGTGGCAGAGCCTGTGCTTCATCACGCTGCCCTTGATGCTGCCGGCCATCGCGGTAACCTTCGTCTTCCGCCTGATCCTGGCCTTTAAGGTGTTCGACGAGGTCTATCTGCTCACCGGCGGCGGCCCGGGATCGTCGACCGAGGTCATCAGCTTCACCATCTTCCGCCGCTTCTTCACCGAGGACCAGCCGGGATACGGCTCGGCCATGTCGATCGCCACCTTTGCCTTCATCGCGCTTCTCATCATCGTGGTCACCGCCGCCACCCGCCGCAAGGGAGTGACAGCATGAGCGTGGTCGCCCAATCTACCGCCAGGACATCGACGGTCCGGCATCTCGTGCTCCTGATCGCCGTCGTCCTCGTGCTCTTTCCCTTCCTGTGGATCGCGGCTGCCGCCTTCAAGACGCAGATTTCGCTGCTCACCGGCCAGATCCTGTTCCAGCCGACCCTGATGAACTTCACCAAGGTGCTGTTCTCAAGCACCTCGGACTATATCAGGAACTTCGCGAACAGCTTCATCATCGCGGCCGTCAGCACGCTTCTGGTCCTCATTGTCTCCACGCTCGCGGCCTATTCGCTGCAGCGGATGCAATGGCCGGCCTGGGTCGGGCAATCCATGCTCGGCTGGTCGGTGATCTTCCACATGGTGCCGCCGATCACGCTAGCCGGCGCCTGGTATTCGATGTTCCGCCTGATCGGCCTCGACAATACCTATCTCGGCCTGATCCTGGCGCATACGACGCTGAACCTGCCGATGGCGCTGTGGATGATGAACGTCTTCGTGCGCGACGTGCCGAAGGAGCTGATCGAGGCGGCCAAGATCGACGGCGCCGAAACGCCGGGCATCCTCAGGCACGTCATCGTTCCCCTGGTGCGGCCCGGCCTTGCCGCCGCCGGCATCCTGTCCTTCATCTTCAGCTGGAACGAATTCGCCGTTGTCCTGACGCTCAGCCAGCGGCAGACCGCCACTGTTCCCGTCGCCATCGGCAAATATGCCCAGGAAAACACGATCGCCTTCACCGAAATGGCCGCCGCCTCGCTGCTCTCCATGCTGCCGGCCGTCATTCTTCTCCTTATCGCGCAACGCTTCATCGTTCGTGGCCTGACCTCGGGCGCGGTGAAATAACAATACGGAAGCAAGCCAATGAAAGTGGTCTTCGTCCTTTTCGATTCGCTCAATCGCCATATGCTCGGCCCCTATGGCGGCACCCGCATCCCGACGCCGAATTTCGACCGGCTGGCAAAGCGGTCCGTCGCCTTCGACAAGCATTATGTCGGCAGCCTGCCCTGCATGCCGGCCCGGCGCGACATGCTGACGGGGCGGCTGAGCTTCCTTCACCGCAGCTGGGGGCCGATGGAGCCCTACGACAATTCCTTCCCCGAACTGCTGGCCAGGGCGGGCGTCTACAGCCATCTGGTCACCGACCATTTCCACTACTGGGAAGATGGCGGCGCCACCTACCATAACCGCTACGATTCCTACGATTTCGTGCGCGGCCAGGAAGGCGATCCCTGGAAGGCCATGGTGCAGCCGCACTGGGAGCGCCTGCGCGAGAAATACCACGAGCGGCAGTTCTCCACCCAGCGCCGCAACTATCAGGCCCAGAACATCAAGAACCGCGAATCCATCAAGGAGGAAGAGGACTTCCCCTCGGTCCAGGTGTTCAAGGCCGGCATGGAATTCCTGGAGCGGAACCGGGATGCCGACAACTGGATCGTCCAGATCGAGACCTTCGACCCGCATGAGCCCTTCCATGCGCCGGAGCGCTTCAAGGACCAGTTCAAGACCGGCTGGAGCGGCCCGATCCGCGACTGGCCGCGCTATGGCCGCGTCGACGAGCTGCCTGACGAATGCGAGGAGCTGCGCGCCAATTATTACGCGACGGTTGCGCTCTGCGATTCCCTGCTCGGCAATCTGCTCGACGAATTCGACAAGCACGATATGTGGAAGGATACCGCCCTGGTCGTCACCACCGATCACGGCTTCCTGCTCGGCGAACATGATTTCTGGGCCAAGAACCGGATGAACATGTACGAGGAAATCGTGCATATCCCGCTCTTCGTCCATGACCCGCGCCGTGCGCAGCTGGCCGGAACGCGCTCGGCCAACCTGACGCAGACCACCGATCTGGCGCCGACCTTCCTCGATTTCTTCAACGTCGCGGCGCCCGCCGAGATGATGGCGCCCTCGATCTTCGCGTCGATGGAAAAGCCGATGCGGGAGGGCGCGCTGTTCGGCTATTTCGGCGGCGCGGTCAACGTCACCGACGGCCGGCACACCTATCACCGCTATCCGGCCGACCTGATGAAGCAAGAGATCAACCAGTACACCCTGATGCCGACCCATATCTTCAGCTTCTTCACGCCGGAGGAATTGTCGGCTGCCTCCCTGTCGAGCCCCTTCGGCTTCACCAAGGGCGTGCCGCTCCTGAAAGTGCCCGTCATCGAGCGAACGCCGATGAACCAGCATTACGGGCCGGGCGCCATGATCGAGAACGATATCCGGCTCTACGATCTCGCCACTGATCCGGGCCAGGAGCATCCGCTCGATGACGAGAAGGCAGAAGAGGCAATGACGGCGCTGATGCTCCGCCTGATGGCCGATAACGACGCGCCGCCCGAGGCCTTTACCCGCCTGGAACTACAGGCGCCGGCAAGCCAAGCGGTCGAGGCCTAGGCATGCCGGTCAAGAACGGCGCGGAGGCCTTGCGTCCCCTGGTCGGCGACCTCCGGCAACTGGCCTCCGTGCGCCGGATCGTGCTCGACGACGGGCCGGAACGCGGGGTGCAGGCGCTGGTCTTCTCGACCGGCGGCGGGCTGGATTTCTGGGTGCTGTGCGACCGCAGTTTCGATATCGGGCCCCTCTGGTGGCGGGGCACGCCTGTCGCCTGGCAAAGCCCTGCCGGCTTTGCGAGCCCGATGCTGCGGGATGCGGAAGCCGAAGGCGGCTTCGGCTTCGAGCGCCTGTTTTCCGGTTTTCTCGTCACCTGCGGGCTGGACCATATTCGTCAGCCGGCCAGGGGCAAGCCGCTGCATGGCCACCTTCCTTTCACGCCGGGCCGGCTCACCGCCCATGGCGAGGACTGGAATGCCGCAACGCCCGTGCTCTTCTGCGAGGGTGAGGTGACGCAGGCGCGCCAGAACGGCGAACGGCTTCGCCTGCTGCGGCGGATCGAGGCCCCGATCGGCGGATCGAGCCTGCGCATCATCGACCGCGTGCAGAATATAGGCGGCCGGGAAGAGGAGATCTTTCTTCTCTATCACACCAATCTCGGCTTTCCGCTCATTGCCCCCGGTAGCGTCGTCAGTCTGGGCGAAGAGGTCCTGCTCGGGCCGATCTCGCGGGACAGCAGCCATGGCGAGCCGTCGGTGCGCTGCCTGCCGGTGCCGGCAAGCGATCCGGTCTGCACGGTACGCCGGCCGGGCGATGGCCGCTGGCGTGGTTTCGAAGCATTGGTACGCTGGGATGCATCGACCCTGCCCTATCTGCAGATCTGGAACGATCCGCGCCCCAACAATCAGATCGTCGCCATCGAGCCGGTTTCCACCGATCGTCATCCGGACGGCACGAGCCATGCCGGCGAACGCCTGCCGCCCGGGGGAACGCGGACCTACCGCGTGGAATACAGTTTCGGGGACCTTGACGGTCCAGGCCTTTGAGGAGGAAATCATGGCTTCGGTCAGTATCAGCAACGTTCAGAAGGCCTACGGCGCCACCCGGGGTGATCCATGGCGTCGACGTCGATATCAACGACGGCGAATTCGTCGTCCTCGTCGGCCCGTCCGGCTGCGGAAAATCCACCCTGCTGCGGATGATCGCCGGCCTGGAGACCATATCGGGTGGCGACATCGCGATCGGCAGCCGGGTCGTCAACGACATGCCGCCCAAGCAGCGCGACATCGCCATGGTGTTCCAGTCCTATGCGCTCTATCCGCATATGACCGTTTCGGAAAACATGGCCTTTTCCCTGCGCGTGAAGGGGGCGTCGCCTGAGGAAAAGAAGGAAAAGGTGGCGCAGGCCGCCGCCATTCTAGGCCTTGAATCGCTTCTGGAGCGCTACCCCAAGGAACTCTCCGGCGGCCAGCGCCAGCGCGTCGCCATGGGCCGCGCCATCGTGCGCAATCCGCAGGTCTTTCTCTTCGACGAACCGCTCTCCAATCTCGACGCCAAGCTGCGCGTGCAGATGCGCGCCGAGATCAAGCAGCTGCACCAGCGCCTCGGCACGACCACGGTCTATGTGACCCACGACCAGATCGAGGCCATGACCATGGCCGACAAGATCGTCGTCATGCGGGACGGGAAGGTCGAGCAGATCGGCAGCCCGATGGAGCTTTACGATACGCCGGCTAATCTCTTCGTCGCCTCCTTCATCGGATCGCCAAGCACGAACTTCCTGAGCGGCTCGATCAAGGCGGAAAACCGGTCCGTCTTCGAAACCGCCGCCGGCGCCAGGCTCGATCTCGGCTTTGGCGCAGCCGATGCCCTCATCGACCGGCCGCTGGTCATGGGCGTTCGCCCGGAGCGGGTGGACGTGACGGGCGAAGGCGAAGGCCTGCCGGCGACGGTGTCGGTCGTCGAGCCCACCGGGGCCGAAACGGTGCTTCTCGTCCGCCATGGTTCGGAAACGATCACCGCCTCGACCGATGCCCGCTCGAAATTCACGGTCGGCTCCAGGGTTGGCCTGCGCATTGCGCCGGAGAGCGTGCATCTCTTCGACAAGGATACGGGTATCCGGCTCGTTGACAGGCAGGTCGAACCCGCGCACTGAGCGTTTTCCGGGATTGAGGCACCACCTCGACCCCGTTTCCCGACGTCAGGCGGCGAGCAGCGATTTCAGCTTGATGTCGCTGGCAACCAGCACTGCCGGGTCGGGACGGGCGCACTTGGTAATCAGCATCTCCGCCAGACGGATATCGCGGGCAACGGCATTACCCCGGCTGCGGTTCCCTCAAAATGCTGGCGCATTTCGGCTCCCGCGCGCGCAGCGCTGCGGTCGCTGTCGCGATCCTTGACCCCGCCCCCTCGGCTTCAAGTTCTTCAAATCCGCAGCGGCAATATTATCCGGCATCGAGATCGTCCACATGCTGCGAAAGCGCGAGTTGCAGGACGCTCACACCGGTCGCCCATCAAATGGCCGAACAGTTCGAAACCCTCGTTGCCGCCTTCTAAGCAGCCGCAGAAATCGTCCGAAATAGCGCTATGTCAAATTTTGCAACAGAGCCGCAATTCGTTGCCTGACTTTGCGGACGCTCATCCGGATCCGTTCAAGTCTTCGTAAAATTACCTGGAAATCTGCGGGCTGAGCTTGCGCTCGATGTGGAGGCTGTAGCGTGACAAGCTGAAGCAGATGGCGAAAAACACGATCCCGGCGAAGAAATAGGCGGTCTGGCGGATCTGGTCGCCGACGAGCCATTCGGGATCGAGCAGCGACCCTTGCAACACCCCCAGGAAATCGAACATCCCCGCCATGAGGACGATGGTCGTCTCCTTCATAATGGCGATGCTAAGGTTGACGATGCCCGGAAGGGAAGCCCGGATCGCCTGCGGGATGACGCAAAGGCCCATTGCATGCCAGTGGCTGAGCCCGAGCGATGTCGCCGCCTCGTATTGACCCCTGGGCACCGATTGAATGCCACCTCGAACGACTTCCGCCATGATCGCCGCATTGAACAGACTAAATGCGATCAGGGTGCGCACCAACGGATTGATCTCGACGCCGGGCGGCACGAAGAGTGGGAACAGGACGATCGCCAGGAACAGCACGCCAACCAGGGGAAGGCCGCGCACGATATCGATATAGAAGACTGCCAGTCCCGAGATGACAGGCATCTTGGAGCGCCGCGCCAAGGCGAGCCCAAGACCCAGGGGCAGCGTGGAAACGATCGTCCAAAGGGCAACCACGAGCGTCAGCATCAACCCGCCCCACTGACTTGTCGCCACCGAGCTCAAGCCAAAAATACCGCCGCGCAAAAGAATTCCGGCAAGTACGGGAAAGAGGAGAAGGATAGCGATGCTTGCGAAAGGCCTGCTTCGGACGGCCGGCAGGGACAGTGTCGCGATCGCGATAAGTCCGATGATCCCACAGATCATGATGCGCCAGGTTTCTGACGGCGGGTAGGAGCCGAAGAGGATCTGGTGGTAGCGCAGCTTGACGAACAGCCAGCAGGCGGCATCAACATTGGCACAATCCTGCGGCGATTGTCCGCTCCATACTGCCGACAAGACAGTCCAGTCGAAAAGCGGCGGGATCGTCCTTATGAGCCAGTAGAGGATGGCAAGCGTGATCGCCGCATTGAGCGGCGAGGAGAAGCAGTTTCGCATGAAGGTTCTGGCAGCGACCATGGTTATCGCTCGACCAATTGCATGCGCCCATTGACGATATTGCCGATCGCCGCGGTGACAAGACAAAGAAGGAGATAGCTTGTCATCGTCATCGCCATGATCTCCAATGGCTGGCCAGTCTGATTGAGCGACGTGCCTGCGAAAATCAGCATGAGGTCGGGATAGCCGATCGCAGACGCCAGCGACGAATTCTTGAGGAGCGTGATGTATTGCCCGGTCAGCGGCGGGATGATCGCCCGCAGTGCCTGGGGTATGACGATCTTGCTGTAGATCCTCCAGCGCGACAGGCCGAGTGCCTGTCCGGCTTCGGTCTGGCCGCGACTGACGGTCTCTACGCCGCCTCTAATGAGTTCGGCCACGAATGCCGAGCCATAGACACTGAGACCCACTGCCATCGCGACGAACTCCGGGATGACGGAGAGTCCGCCGGTTATATTGAAGCCCTTCAATTGCGGCAGGCTCCAGGTCACGGGCCGCTCGATGGCGAGCAGCAGGAGAAGGGGAACAGCGAGGCAGATCGCACCCGAGATCCACCGACCGCTGGACATATTGCCGGTTCTCACGCGG
>NZ_JBNDHT010000182.1:0-11256 GCF_056755115.1 Rhizobium sp. SVR5-2C
CTGATCGAGCGAGCACGCTGGGCGTTTTCCAGAAGATTGAAAACCCGGTCGAAACCGACGCTCGAGCGGAACAGGGGTGCGTAGTCGTAAGATGTTGCCATAGCCATATCCTCCTTGAAGCAACATGGGTAGGGGAGCGCCGAAAGCGGCGCTCCCAGCAAGGCCAGCCCTGTCTCAGCGGCTGGCGGCATTCGATTTGGTTTTCAGGGTTTTCGGATTCAAGAGTGCCCGCAGAAAAAACTTCGACCGTCATTTCCGGTCACGTCGGGAGGAGATTATCGCTCACGCCGTCAATCGCTTGGTCATCCGCCGGTCACCGACAGTTCCTCTCCAAAGCTGAGTTTGGCAGCTTATATAGAACGTGAATTGTTATTCCATTTCCTGACAGGAGACCTGTATGAGCCAAGACCCATACCAGCTTCTGGGCGTGAAACCGGATGCGTCTCAAAAGGACATTCAGAGCGCATTTCGCAAGCTCGCAAAGAAGCTGCATCCCGACTTGAACCCCGGCGATAAACGCGCCGAAGCGCAATTCAAGGACGTTTCCGCTGCGTACGAGCTGTTGAGCGACGAGGAAAAGCGTGGTCGCTTTGACCGCGGTGAGATCGATATGACTGGCGCCGAGCAAGCGCCCCGCAACTTCTATCGTGACTATGCATCGGCAGGCGGTCCTGACGGACCCTATCACAATGGCGCGGGCTTTGCAGACTTCGGTGATGCAGACGATATTTTCGCCAGCTTTTTCTCGCGCCGCGCAGGCCCCGGCGGTGGGTCTGCCTTTCGTGCTTCCGGACGGGACCGCCATTTCTCCCTGGAAGTCGATTTCCTCGACGCGGTCAATGGCGCGAAGACCAAGGTCAGCCTTCCCGGCGGATCCACGCTTGAAGTCCAGATTCCGGCCGGCACGCGTGACGGTCAGACCATTCGACTACGGGGCAAGGGCGATGCCGGTTTCGGTGGTGGTCCTGCCGGCGATGCGCTGATCGATATCAGCGTGAGGCCTCACCGCTTTTTCACCCGCGATGGCGACGATATCCGCCTCGACCTGCCAGTGTCACTCAGCGAAGCCGTGCTTGGCGGCAAGGTGCGCGTGCCGACGCCCTCGGGCGCAGTCAACATGGTCCTACCGCCCAATTCCAGCAGCGGAAAGACACTGCGTATAAAAGGCAAGGGTGTGCGTCGCCGAAATGGCGACGCTGGAGACGTCTATGCGACCTTGAAGATCGTGTTGCCGGATCGTCCGGATGACGAGTTGGCGGGCTTTGTCGCTCGTTGGTCGGCTGGAGCGGCACAAAATCCGCGAAAGAGCATGGAGGATTGAACATGGACGACCACGAATTTCGTGATCACCTCAAGATCGAAGTGACCGACCTGGAACTGTGGATCGGGCAGGGCTGGCTTGCGCCGCAGGTCGCCGAGAACCAGCGCCACTTCCGGGATGCAGATGTGGCCCGCGCGCGTCTGATCCTGGACTTGACGCGCGACATGGGGGTCAACGAGGCGGGCGTTGATGTTGTCATGGATCTCCTCGATCAGATCCATAGCCTTCGCAGCGTCATGCGGGATCTGGTCCTTGCTGTCGGCAGGCAGGATACAGTGGTGAAGCAACGCCTGCATGCCACGCTGGTCGGGCTTTCCAAAGCGCAATCATCATAGCGCGATGATCACGCGAGGAAGCGAGGGCGCCGTGATCGTCAGTGCACGGCCTTGCTCACCATCGGGTAGGGATGAACGGCTTTAAACTGCGATATCATGGCCGTTGCCTGCAGCAATACGCGCTCGGCGTTTTGGACCTCGTCGCGGGCAAGTTCATCGGCATTGACGCGGATTGCCTGAGCCATGTTGGCCGAGAGCACGGCAAAATGGCGGTTTCCTTCGACATAGGCCTCGTGCGCAGTCCCCTCCAGGACGCGAGCGATATCAGCAAAGACCTCTTCACGTTCCTCAATGCTGAGGTCTTTAATATTTTCGATCTTCTTTTCCATTCCGGTCTCACTCTGAACAGACGTGCGATACTGACCGAGCTTATCGAGCCTCGGCCGCGAAAGACCTAGGAACAGGAAAATTCTCTTTCAAGACTCAGTGAAGCTTGAACTCGCCTTCAACGCGGCGCCACTCGTTCGGTCCTATAAGCCGTTGGTGGGTGTAGCGCACGGAATGCAGCGGTCCGTCGAGGCTGTCGCGCCAGAAGTCGAGGAACTTGTGCATCTCGGGAAAATCAGGTGCGAGATCGTAGTCCTGCCAAACGTAAGTCTGCAGGACGGATTCGAAGTCTGGAATGCGATAGAGGATATGCGCAGTGGTCAGTCCATAGCCGTTGAGTTGACGCTCCAGGTCCGATGAGAAGTGCATGCTTCATCTCCGTTTCATGACAGTGCGACAGTGGCGCAAAATTTCATGGCCATCAACAATTTTTAACGCGAGCGTCCCGTTTGTTGTTCCTTTTCAGTATGTTAGCAGCCACGACACACGAGTGCTAATTTTTTGCTTATCCCTCTTGAAATCAAAAAATCTCAAAAATAAATTTTTCGCGCGAACGCTCAATGAGGTTCGCACCCGCCCGGACTGGTCATCCGGTCCGGCCAGGGTCTTTAACGTCATCATTTTTGCTCAACGGAGGAAAACATGTCGTTCCGACCGCTTCATGATCGCATTCTTGTCCGCCGGGTCGAAAGCCAGGAAAAGACCAAGGGCGGCATCATCATTCCCGACACCGCCAAGGAAAAACCGCAGGAAGGCGAGGTCATCGCCGTCGGTCCCGGTGCACGCAACGAAGCCGGCCAGATCCAGGCGCTCGACGTCAAGGCGGGCGATCGCATCCTGTTCGGCAAATGGTCCGGCACCGAAATCAAGATCAACGGTGAAGACCTGCTGATCATGAAGGAAAGTGATGTCCTGGGAATCATCGAGGCCCAGGCCGAGCAGAAAAAAGCCGCCTGACCCCCTGGATGTCAGGCGAACGATATCAGTCAAAAAGCTGCCTATTGAAGGAGTGAAGACATGGCTGCGAAAGAAGTCAAATTCAATACCGATGCCCGTGAGCGTATGTTGCGTGGGGTCGATATTCTTGCCAATGCCGTCAAGGTGACGCTCGGCCCCAAGGGTCGCAATGTCGTTATCGACAAGTCCTACGGCGCCCCGCGCATTACCAAGGACGGCGTTTCGGTTGCCAAGGAAATCGAGCTCGAAGACAAGTTCGAAAACATGGGCGCGCAGATGCTGCGCGAAGTGGCGTCGAAGACCAATGACTGGCCGGCGACGGCACGACCACCGCGACCGTTCTCGCCCAGGCTATCGTGAAGGAAGGCGCCAAGGCTGTTGCATCGGGCATGAACCCGATGGACCTGAAGCGCGGCATCGATATTGCGGTCGACGCCGTCGTCAAGGAACTGAAGACCAACGCCCGAAAGATCACCAGCAACTCCGAGATCGCCCAGGTCGGCACTGTCTCGGCCAACGGCGACGAGGAGATCGGCAAGTACCTAGCCGAAGCGATGGAAAAGGTCGGTAATGAGGGCGTCATCACCGTCGAGGAAGCCAAGACCGCCGAGACCGGACTTGAAGTGGTCGAAGGCATGCAGTTCGACCGCGGTTACCTGAGCCCCTACTTCGTCACCAACCAGGACAAGATGCGCGTCGAGTTCGAGGATCCGTATATCCTCATCCACGAAAAGAAGCTGTCGAACCTGCAGTCCTTGCTGCCGGTCCTCGAAGCCGTCGTGCAGTCCTCCAAGCCGTTGCTCATCATCGCTGAAGACGTCGAAGGCGAAGCCCTTGCCACACTCGTCGTCAACAAGCTGCGTGGCGGCCTGAAGATTGCTGCTGTCAAGGCTCCGGGCTTCGGCGATCGCCGCAAGGCGATGCTGGAGGACATCGCCATCCTGACAGGCGGCACCGTCATTTCCGAAGACCTCGGCATCAAGCTTGAGAATGTCACTCTGAACATGCTCGGCCGCGCGAAGAAGGTGGCGATCGAAAAGGAAAACACCACAATCATCGACGGCGTTGGCTCCAAAGCCGAGATCGACGGCCGCGTTGCACAGATCCGCGCCCAGATCGAGGAGACCACCTCCGACTACGACCGCGAGAAGCTGCAGGAGCGGCTGGCCAAGCTTGCCGGTGGCGTTGCCGTCATCCGCGTCGGCGGCTCGACGGAAGTTGAGGTCAAGGAGAAGAAGGACCGCGTCGACGACGCCCTGCATGCAACCCGCGCCGCCGTCGAGGAAGGCATCCTGCCGGGCGGTGGCGTGGCGCTGCTGCGTGCCGTGAGGGCGCTCGACAATCTCACTACCCCCAACCAGGACCAGAAGGTCGGCGTAGAGATCGTCCGCCGCGCGATCGAAGCACCTGTTCGCCAGATCGCCGAGAATGCCGGTGCAGAAGGCTCCGTGATTGTCGGCAAGCTGCGTGAGAAGGCCGATTTCTCCTACGGCTGGAACGCGCAGACCGGCGAGTACGGTGATCTCTACGCTCAGGGCGTCATTGATCCGGCCAAGGTCGTGCGCACCGCGCTCCAGGATGCTGCTTCGGTTGCCGGCCTGCTGGTAACGACGGAGGCGATGATCGCCGAAAAGCCCAAGAAGGACGCGGCTCCGGCCATCCCGGCCGGCGCCGGCATGGACTTCTAAGCAGGAGTGCCCGTCGCCAAACCGGCGGGCATTCCTTTTGAGCGGCAGATGACGAGCAGTCATCTTTCGAGCAAAGACCTCCGCATATGCGTCGATGTCGTCAAGACCATTGCGCGCGAACGCGGAGTATCGAAGGAGCCGGCGGCGGTCGCCGAACTGATGACGGCCGTTGCCCGCAACTTCAATAGAGGCATCCGCGCTTATGACGAACTGGTGGAAGCCATGAGGGCTACCACCTCGCAGGAAGCGCCCGGTCAATGACAGACCGGGCGCTTCACTCTTGAAGACCATTTTCCACGCTCAGTCATCGTCGGTTAACCAGCCAGCAGAGGAGGTACGATGCACTCGCGATGTTTGATCGACCGCTTTACGTTCAGCGGAAGTACTTCCTGCAGGAAATCGCGGGCTTAGACGATCTATTTGACTTCATGGACGAATGGCCTCCTGGAAAACGCGGACTTGCATACGAAAGCATGATGAAGTTTTGCTGCGACGCCGCCAAAGAGCAGGCGTCTCCCGCCTCTGTCCGAGAGAATTTTCGGCGTTTTCTTACAGATCCCGCCGATCAGACGAGCACATACCACATAGCGGGGGAGACAGGGCTGCCGCAACGTTCGATTATCTCTGCGGCGTCGAGCAGCTTGAGCGCTGCTCAAGCGGTTCAGCGAGTCGCGAGCTCGCGAGCCTGGTGTGCAGATTTTATCCAACACACCGACGTCAGAGGCTCCGCCCAAGAAACTTCAGGAACAATCGGCTCTAGCTGTGGTTCGCCGTAGGTCTCCAACGAAAGGACGAACTTATGTTTATGCGAGTCGACCAGCTCCAGGCCGAGCTGCCTGCCCCGAAACGGGCCGATCCGAACGCCGCCGCCGCTCTTCAAGAGCTTCTTGGCGGAAAGTATGGCGAGATGTCCACGCTCGGGAACTACATGTTCCAGAGCTTCAATTTCCGCTCCAAAGAAAAGCTCCGGCCATTCTACAGCCTCGTCGCGAGCATCACGGCCGAGGAACTCGGCCATGTCGAGCTAGTCAGCAACGGCGTGGCCATGCTGAACAACGGTCCCGACATCCCTGACGGAGACGCCGGCGACGGCGGCGACATCTCCGGAGCGCCCTTCGAAGATATGAAAGACATCCGTCTGGCAGCGGCCTTCCTTTCGGGCGGCGGCGGTGCGATGCCGGTCAACAGCAACGGCGTTCCCTGGAACAACGACTTCATCACCACGACGGGAAACGTCGTCCTCGACCTGCTTCACAACTTCCATCTGGAATGCGGCGCACGCCTTCATAAGCTGCGCGTCTACGAGACGCTGTCCGATCCGACTGGCCGCGAAGTCTGCGGCTACCTGCTCGTGCGCGGTTCGGTTCATGCCCATGCCTACGCTCTTGCGCTGAAGAAAATCACGGGCGTCGAGATAGAGAAGTTCCTACCGTGCCCGAACATTCCGCTGGCCAACATTCCTGAATGCCAGAAGTACCTTGACGAGGGATCGCATCGCCGTCTCTACACCTGGAGTTCCAAGGACTACAAGGAAATGGCTGGCATCTGGAGCAATGACGAAGTCGCGCTTCCAGGCGATCCGCCCGGCGAGCTCGAAGTGGTTGAAGGCATGCCGGTAGGCGGTAAGATCCAGCAGTTCGTAGGAGTGCCATCGGCCTTCACCCCCGACTACGCGCCAGAGGAGATGTTCGAGATCGCTGAGAAGCTGTACGAGAAATCTCGTTGAACGATTGAGGCGCTCGATCCAATGCGGACATCGGTCATCCGCGAGGCGGTAGTGGCTTCGCGGACCGCCGATTGGTCGCGTTGAGTTAAGTTAGCCAGAACGCCGAACGAGCGTCAAAGTGCATCCGAAACCCCCGGAAGAGGATGCCGTGAACCTTTATAAATCGCGCTTTCGTGGGCTGTGGTTGTCAGATCGAGCCCGCGATAGCGTCTCACGGGAACGCGCCCGTGCTGGATCCATGAAGATCGCTGTCTGTATGATCGGGATCGTCTGCGCCTGTCATTGTTCGACTGGCCGAGAAGAGAGTTTGACTACGGGGGAAAAACCCAAAATTGATGCTCAAGGTTATTCATGTGTGGCGATCACCGATGGCGAGCTTTTTTGAGACGGTCCGTCAGCTCGTAGCGAAACAGTGGTCCACTTCATGAATCGGACCTGAACCCCGCCTCGGGTGTCGATTTAGAGCTAGCTACCCGAGGGGTGCAGCAGCGCCCTAAAAAGCTTTGCGTTCCGGATGGCATTGCCATCACGGTCGTTGTTGAAGTACGCCCAAACCCTTTTCGCGCCGCTTTGGCTTACGCGGTCGGTCCATACCCTAAGCTCTGCTTCACTGTAGTCGTGACGATACCAATGCGTCGTCCCGTGGAACCGAATGTAGATATCGTCGGCAGTCCTTACCAGTTCGTCTGGAAGGCGGGGACCACTGCAAGAGCAAAATATCGCCCCGGCGGCTTGAAACGCTTTGAAAGTATCGTCGTTCCACCAACTCTTGTGCCGGAATTCAACCACGTTGCGTCGGCGCTCGTCGAGTTGGCTTAAGATCAATTGTAAGGTTTCCGGGCTGAAGCGGACGCTTGGCGGGAGCTGAAAGAGAAAGCATCCCATTTGGTCGCCGAGAAGATCGCCGATGTAACCGAAATCTTTAATGAGGGTGCCGGTGTTGTCAAACCGCTTGATATGAGTGATGAGCTCGCACACCTTGATCGTATAGACGAACTCGCTCTTCGCCTGACGCAACCAAGTCTTGACCGCCCCAATCGTCGGCCAGGAATAAAAGGGCGCATTCAACTCGACAGTCTTGAATTGTTGTTCATAAAGCGAAAACCAACGGCTCGACGGAACGTCTGCTGGATAGAAATGACCTTTCCAATGCCAATAATACCAACCCGAACAACCAACATGGACAGCGCTCGATGGTCCGCCACCTGTTTCTCTTGTCGCACGGTGCTCATTGGCGACCCGAACCTGATGCATTGTCTCCGCCCGATCGATATTCGCTCGCCGCTGTTTTTCTCGGCGCTCCGCGCGGCGCGCCTGTCGTCTCTCGATATCGTCCAACGTCATTTCCGCCAAGCTCATCCCCTTGGTCGACTTGATTTGCTCCGTACCTGGAGCCTGTCGTGGGCGGCATAGGCCGATCCGCTAGCGAGTCAGAGCCCCGCGAATGCTCTGGCCATTTCGCTTCGAATTTTTATGGCTCGGTTCGCCAGCTTGACATGCTGCTCGTGTGAACCGCCGTGCTTGCCGGTCGAACTCGAGCGCGTTGTCGAAGCTCTTGCTGCCGCCAGACTTCGACCCGGCTTTGCTTGTCTGTGGTCCGCTTGTAGTGACATTTTGAACTCCTTTATGAAGAGATCGGAAATCCTCTCTGCTCCTCAACCTCGATTAGTCGCAACTGTTCCCATTTAACGAAGGAAAGGTTCGAAAAGGGCAGCATCCCGTTCCCTCGCGGACGTTGCGGTCTTTCGAAAGCCGACTTCGCAGGACACGCTGTCGCAGCAGCTCTCGCTGGCCTTGGCGCAGGCGTACTCACCGCGAGCGCCGCCATTGAATGGTCGTCTGGCGGGCTACCGTTCGCCGCTTGACGATACAGATCCATCGCGTGGAAAACCGAAGAATACGGCGTCCAGCTTCTCTGGCGATGGCAATGAAAGCGGCCGCGCTGGGTGCTTCACTCGATTGTCGAGCGCCGCTAGGCAGGCTTCCTGTGCCGCCAGAAAGCGTTGCCGGGCGTCTCGGGCCATTGGTGCTGCCTTCCGAAGGGCACGAAAGGGCAAAGCAAACCACGCCACGCGATCCCAAACACTTAAGATACTGGATATCGCTAACGTCTCGATGCGAGCGCGTACGCTTGGGCAAGGTTATGCACTGCTCTTGCCTCTGTGACTTAGTACGGTGCCGTTCATCGAGCAGCAGACTTCTCAGCCACCGGTTTCGTGATGCGGCGCTGTAACGGGTTTTGATTCCGGCGAGCCCTTGAACCTTAGGAAGATGGACAGCACCACCAGAACAGCGGTGGAGAGGAACTCCGACTGCCAGTTCTGAAATGATTCAAACCAGAACTGCGCGCTGCCCAGATGGTTGAGAAGGCTCACGGCGGGGTGGCCGTGCAGGGCGGCCTCGGCATTTTCCGCTTGAGCACTGCCGAGCAGATGAAGAATGAAGCTTGCGACAAACAAGAGTATCAGGACTATGCCCAGCGAATAGGCATAGAGTTTCTGCGCCAGCGGCCCGGCTCTCAAAGGCCCCGGCACGTGAGGATCATGAGCGTGTACGGAAAAATCCTCGTCCTGCGGTGAGGGATCATCAGGATCTTTCGATTCTGCGGAGCCGCGCTGAAAGAGGAAGGCGGTCAAAACCACGTAGGCGGACATTTGCAGGAATTCGCTCTCCCAGTTCTCGAACAACGCCGATAGGAAAGTGCCCGACCCGGCGTATTCCAGCAATGTCAGTTGAGGGAAACCGTGTTCCGCTAGCTCCTGATTGAAGCTCTGACATCCGCTGAGCAGCATGCCGACGATTGTGACAAGGGTAGCTGCGATGAGAACAATGGTCAGTCCGTTGTCGCGGAGAAATCGCATTCACATTCCTTTGTTCAATACGGGGAGGATCAGTTGTTCGGAGCTACGCCGCGCTCACTCCAGATAAACTTGCATGGCCGACGAACGTTCCCCGCCTTAATGGTTTTCATGCGTTCACGAGTCCGCGCGCACCTGCGGTCAGATCCGGACCGGCACCATTGCCCACTTGCAGGCGGTGAACAAAATTTCCCATCTCATGATATCGCCGAGCTTCTCTTCCGGCCCCGAGCAGGATGATGCGGCGATGCATGAGGTGGGGCAATCGTGAGGAACTTGTTTTTCGCGCCGCGGTTCGGCGACGGGAGTTCCCATGATTGACCACAATTTGACAGAAGGACCGAAGGCCAGGTCCGTGCAACAGGCAGCTCGCTCCTGGTCCGTTCTCGACGAGGAAACGGGCGTGCCTATAGAGGCATCCGGACGCGAACTCAGCGGCTTGTCCCGTGAGGAGGCCGACGACATAGCCGCGCAGCTTAACGCTGCATACGTCGACCACTTTTTCTTACGCTAGGCTGGAACCTCAAAAGATAAACGAGGTTCGAGATAGAACGAAGCCAAAATAGGAGAATCCAATGCTTCTGAAACTCATCACCGTCTCGGCGCTTTCGATCGGTCTTGCAACTTCGGCCATGGCTCAGGCCAGCGGCGGCTCTGGTGGAACTGGTGGTTCTGGTGGGACAAGTGGTTCTGGCCAGTCCGGCGGCGCGTCAGGTTCCGGTAGCGGATCTGGCAGCATGTCCGGTAGCGGCTCCGGCACTTCCTCCCCCGGCACGAGCACCGAGAAAGACAAGGACTCCCAGGGCAAGCAAGATTCTTCCGACTGCGTTCAGGGCCAAGTCAAAGATGCCGCCGGCAATTGCCAGTAAAATCTGGCTCAACGAAGAAACCCCGCGGTCAATTCTGCGGGGTCTTTGTGGCGTTCCTTCAAGCGACACATCACGCTGGGGGCCCTCTAGGGGCGTTCGAGTGATTTCAAATTTCCAGATTGATGGCAAAATTCGAGATTTCGCGACCGCCTACATCGAACGCATATCCGCGGAATTGAGGGCGGTCGACCTCCTATCCGAGTTGACACCATGTGCGGAGTCGATCGCCTAAACGGCAGCGGGCCTCTCACTGTCTTTCTCCGGGATTAAATTGCGGTCAGGCACAATGTCGGTCGCCCTAGTCGCAGCAAAACTTTGCGGACATACGTGTTCCCAGCGTCACCATTGAATCCTTCGCGATCAGGCCACGGGCATTCGACACATCCTTTGCATCCTGCTCAGCATCGGTGCCGCTCAAAGCGACCGCTACAGGCTAGCCGATGCGAAACACTTCTTGGAACATTCGGATGAAGCGGGAGTTGGGACCGCATTCACAGAACCGTGAAAAAGCTCTGGAGGCTCCTACAATGTCCCAACCATCCATCTCCCGCCTGCCGGGCGATGCCTCGTATGCGGTCAACCCGGTTGACCCGCGCATGACGGCCACCATCAACAAGATATCTTGGGGTGCCGTGTTTGCCGGCGTCGTGCTCGCCCTCGCGGCCCAGTTCCTGCTCAATCTTCTCGGCGTCGGAATTGGAGCTGCAGTTCTCGACCCCGCCACATCGGACAATCCTACAGCGACCAGTTTCTCCATCATCGGCGGCCTCTGGTTCGTCGTTTCCGGCATCGTCGCCTCGTTCATCGGCGCATACGCGGCAAGCCGGCTCTCCGGCCGTCCCGGCAAGTCCACAGGCGGTTTCCACGGCATCACCTCCTGGGCCGTCACCACGCTGGTCATTCTCTACCTTCTGACGACCTCGGTTGGCGCGCTCGTCGGCGGCGCGTTCAGCGGCCTTTCGAGCGTGGTCGGCGGTGTCGGCAAGACGGCAGCAGCCGCGGCGACCACAGCGGCGCCTTCGATTGCCGCCGCAACCGATCCGATGGCCGATATCGAACGTCAAATCCGCGAGGCTAGCGGTGGCTCCGACCCGCAGGCCCTTCAAACGGCGGCAGTGACGGCGATGAAGGCCGTGGCAACGGGCGACCCGAGCAAGCTCGAGGACGCCAAGGCC